>JAYPMF010000129.1:395-4690 GCA_038129785.1 Flavobacteriaceae bacterium | reverse complement strand
TAGATGATGTTTTGAATGGTGTGGGTGACTATAACTTGTATGCACCAAACAATTACGCATTTATTGGTTTTCTAATGCGTGGAGGTTACAGTACTTTGGATGAAGTTCCTACAGAAGCACTAAAAAAACTTTTACTGAATCATGTAATGGTAAGTCAAATTCGATACCGCGATTTCAAATCGGGGTATTATCCAACTGCTGCCAGCAGTGATGTGAACGACCGACCCTTGTCCATGTACATCAATCAAGTCAATATGAGGGTAACTCTCAACGGCAGTTCAAGAATTGTTCAAGGCAATGTGAATGCATCAAATGGGGTTATTCATGCTGTAAATGAAGTGATCCCAATTCCATCTTTGGTGACATTTGTATTGGCAGACCCTAACCTCTACAACCTCGCCCTGGCGCTTACAAGAGATGATCTAACTGTGGATTTTCCAACGATTTTAAATACTGAAAATGGAAGTGCTCCTGCTCCCTTTACTGTTTTTGCTCCCAACAATATGGCTTTTGTGGATTTGTTGAATGAGCTGGAGGTTGATCGACTGAGTTTTATAGATGAGCCTACCCTTAACTCAACCTTGAATCACCATGTTCTGGGTGAGACGAGCGCTTTGTCTTCTGATCTCTACGATAATTTAATACTGAGTACTCTGGGGGGCGAAATTACTGCCAACGTTTCAGGTGGAGCCTCATTGACAGACGGTAATGCCAGGGTGTCTAATATCATTACAGTAGATATTCAAGCCAATAACGGTGTCTTACACATTATCGATAAGGTCATTCTTCCCTTTTAACAGCGGTTTAAGGGTATTCTATTCATTTAAAATATCGGATTTTTTTCTTTGGTTTGTGATTTAAAGTAATTTACAGTTAAATCTAATTTCCAGACATACCTGGAGTTAGATATTTTGTTGCCTAATTATTTTTGAAAAAATGAACAATTCAATTTACTTTATTTAAATTGCATCAAGACCAATCAATTTTATGTACAATTCAAAGATTATCGGAATGGGCATGTATGTCCCTGAGAATGTTGTAACTAACGAGGATTTAACTTTAATGATGGACACTTCCCATGAGTGGATCATTGAACGAACAGGAATAGAGGAGCGTCGCCACATCAAAAAAGGAGACGGTAATACCACAGCAACTATGGGTGTTAAGGCAGCCAAAATTGCAATTGATCGCGCCGATATTCATAAAAATGATATCGATCTCATCCTTTTTGCCACCTTGAGCCCCGATTATTATTTTCCAGGTTCCGGTGTGATTGTTCAGCAACAACTGGAAATTACAACCTGTCCGGCTATGGACATTCGCAACCAGTGTTCGGGCTTTATTTATGCATTGTCTACCGCCGATCAGTTCATCAAAACAGGTATGTACAAAAACATATTGATCATCGGATCCGAAAACCATTCCGGTGGTTTGGACATGACCACCCGCGGAAGAGGGGTTTCGGTTATATTTGGCGACGGAGCAGGCGCAGTTGTACTCAGTAGATCTGAAGATGCTGACAAAGGGATTCTATCCACTCATCTTCATTCCGAAGGACAATTTGCAGAGGAATTGGCCTTGATCGGACCCAGCACCAACCGATGGGTCCCCGAGATATTAGAGGCCAATGATCCCAACGATATTTCTTATTACCCCAATATGAACGGTCAATTGGTTTTTAAAAATGCAGTGGTGCGTTTTTCGGAGGTCATCATGGAAGGTTTGCAACAAAACCAGATGACTCCGGATCAAATTGATATGTTGATCCCTCACCAAGCGAACCTCCGTATTTCTCAATTCATTCAAAGGAAATTTGGCCTTAATGATGATCAGGTTTATAATAATATCGTACGTTATGGTAATACCACTGCGGGATCCATTCCCATCGCTCTCACAGAAGCATGGGAGGAAGGTAAAATTAAATCCGGAGATTTGTTGGTATTGGCTGCCTTTGGCAGTGGATTTACTTGGGGAAGTGCTTTGATCAGGTGGTAGTTTTTTTTTGACGTATAAACAACAAACCCAAAAAGGTCAACAGACCATTGAGGGGGAGTAACTCATATCCTATTTGATAACCGCCCAAAGTTTCGGGCGATAAGTTCCCCACCAACACAATCAACAGTATAGACAGCAGGACAATGACCCAAACCTTGCGATCGTGGATTTGAAATGGGGTGAAAATACCAAATGCAAATAACCCCAATAGTGGGCCATAAGTATAGGAGGCCACAGTCAACAAACCGTCGATCACATTACGATCCAAGACGTATCTGAACAGAATAACCACCACGACAAGAAAGAAGCTCATGCCCAGATGGGTTTGCTTGCGGATCTTTTTTTGTTGATCTTCGGAATATTGATTCAGTTTGAGAAAATCGATACAAAAGGAAGTAGTCAAAGAGGTCAGAGCACTGTCGGCACTGCTGTAGGCGGCAGCGATCAAGCCCAGAATAAAAATAATACCTACTCCCAATCCCAAGCCACCATTGATGGCAACTTCGGGGAATAAAAGATCGGTTTTGGGGCTGCCCTCCATGAGTGGTATCATGATTTGGTTTTGTTCGGCATAAAGAAAGATCATCGCACCCAGCAGTAAAAACAAAAAGGTAACCACAATCAAAACCAAACTGAATACAACCATATTGATCTGCGCCGCTTTAAGATTTCGGCAGGTCAGGTTTTTTTGCATCATGTCTTGGTCCAATCCTGTCATGCAAATGGTGATGAACACCCCTCCAACAAATGATTTCAAGAAGTGATTTCGGACCATTAAATCCCCGGTTACCCAGGTATGGGTATAGTTTTGAAATCGATTTTCTGTAAGGATTTCTGACAGATTTAAATTGAGTGTATTTCCGAGGTGATAGAGGGTCAGACCCATAGCAGTCAACATTAGAAGTGTTTGCAGGGTATCGGTCCATACAATGGTTTTGATGCCTCCCTTTTGGGTGTAAATCCAGATCAAAACAATGGACAGCACTACAGTGATTTCAAAAGGTATGCCCCAGGCATCGAAAATAAATTGTTGTAGAACGATGGCAACCAAAAAAAGTCTAAAGCTGGCACCCAAAACCCTTGAAATAAAAAAAGAAACAGCCCCAACCTTATGACTGTTATAGCCAAAACGGTCTTGCAGGTATTCGTAAATGGAGGTTAGATTTTGGCGGTAATAGATGGGGAGCAGAACAAAGGAGACGACAAAATAGCCTGCCCAATAGCCAAGCACCACTTGGAAATAGCTGAATCCGGAGTCGCCTACCCAACCGGGTACCGAGATAAAGGTAACACCGGATAGAGAAGCCCCTACCATTCCGAAAGCGACAAGGTACCAAGGAGAACTTCGATTGGCGGTAAAAAATGTTTGATTGTCAGCCTGCTTGCCAGTGAGGTAAGCAATGACCATCAACAGGACGAAATACCCCAAAATCAAAACCAATAAAAAAGCGGGTTGTAACATAATGGATCTAAAGATACAAATTCAAAGCATGAGAATTATTCCTAAATTTACAACATGGAATTCTCCTCGAAGCTATTAGAAAATGCAGTTAACGAAATTGCTCAATTACCAGGAATTGGTAAAAGAACAGCACTACGATTGGCCTTACACTTGCTCAAACAACCTAAAGAAAACACTTCTCATCTTACTCAAGCTTTAAATGATCTTCGTGAACACATTAATTTTTGTTCCTCCTGTCACAATTTGTCTGACGTGCCTCTTTGTGAGATATGTTCAAATCCTGCGCGGGACGATTCTTTGCTGTGTGTGGTGGAGGATATCAGGGATGTGATCGCCATCGAAAATACCGGGCAGTTCAAAGGTTACTATCACGTTTTGGGAGGGATCATCTCCCCCATTGATGGTGTAGGACCCCAAGATTTAAATCTGGATTCTTTGGAGCAAAAAGTCAAAGAAGGTAAAGTAAAAGAAATAATTTTTGCTTTAAGTGCCACCATGGAAGCAGATACAACCAATTTTTACATCTACAAAATACTGGCACCCTACGATGTTAAAACCTCGGCCATTGCACGGGGAATTCCAGTGGGCGATGAGCTAGAGTATACCGATGAAGTTACTTTGGGGAGGAGTATTCTCAAAAGAGTGCCTTACGAAAACTCGATAGTAAATAAATAGGGAGCTCATTTATTCCCTTGGATAAATACCTATATTTCCCCTTTAAATTTGGTAATTTTGTACTTTCTTAAAAAATGGGCAAATACTTTTTGAAATTACCCAAGATGGGTGAAAGCGTTGTGGAAGCTACTTTGACCAAATGGTTAAAAGAAGAGGGAGAGTC
>JAYPMF010000129.1:0-385 GCA_038129785.1 Flavobacteriaceae bacterium | reverse complement strand
AGGTTTCTTAAATATTTATTTACAGGTAATTCATCATTTCTTAAATCATTCAATGTCATTTATAAGGTTAGTAAACTAATATGGAACAATGATTGTTTCTGTTGTTTCTCAAATGACTTAAAAAAAATTGTAGTGGAATCAAGGTCAAAAAAATGTGACTTAAAACCCAAAATATCAGAGTTAGAAAACTGAGAATCCGAATCAATTTATAGTTCAATATGGAATTTATAATACCGTCTTATAATCGACTAAAAAAACTCTAGAAACATAAATGGGTTTTAAAGTATATGGATTAATAACAATCGCAAATAATTTTCAAAATGGACCTTTGTAAACGTATATCAAGTCAAAAAAATTATTATAATTAAGAAATAAAAATCATTGG
>JAYPMF010000128.1:0-4724 GCA_038129785.1 Flavobacteriaceae bacterium | reverse complement strand
CTATTTAGAGCATACCATAAAAGCTAATAAAAGAGAAGATAATCTTTATCATGCCTACAATTTGATTTCAATTGAAGATGATCGTTTTTCAATTTCCTATCTCAGCGAAATGTTAGAGGGTCAAGTTGCCGTATTAAGTTCGGGTTTTCTCTCCATAGAAGAAAGTGTCGAACTCCTAGATAGATTAAGAAATAGTAAACTCTATAGAGACGATCAAAACAGTTATATTTTATATCCTGATAAGGATTTGCCATCATTTCTTGAAAAAAACAACATACCTAAAAATAGGGTTGAAAACATTAAGCTTTTAAAAAAGCTTTTAATGGATAATAACACTGACATTATTTCAAAGGATGTTTTAGGACAATATCACTTTAACCCCACTTTTAATAATGTTAATTCACTTAGGCATGCTTTAGAACGTCTCCCAGATAAATATGATGGTTATTTAGAAAAAGAATCTGAATCTATATTTTCTCTTTATGAGTCAGTTTTTAATCACAAATCTTTCACGGGAAGATCGGGGACCTTTTTTGGATATGAGGGTCTTGGCTCCATTTATTGGCATATGGTATCCAAACTTTTGTTAGCTAATTATGAATTAGTAACCAGGGCACTTGACTCGTCTGAAGATCAAAAATGGATTGATCGGTCAATCGATCATTACCACAAGATAAATGAAGGAATTGGTATTAACAAATCGCCTGAATTGTACGGCGCTTTTCCTACTGATCCCTATTCTCATACTCCCAAGGGGAAAGGAGTACAACAACCTGGAATGACCGGTCAAGTCAAAGAAGACCTCTTGAGCCGAGCCGGGGAGTTGGGCGTTAGGGTCAAAGATGGCACCTTTTTTTTTGAACCAGTTTTACTCAGAGCTGAAGAATTTTTAGATTATGGAAAGTCGTTTTATTTTTTTGATATAAATCAGAAAAAAAATGAAATCCTTTTGTTGCCAAAATCATTGGCATTTACCATTTGTCAAGTACCTGTAATTTACCAAAAATCTGATGAAAGTGTAACAGAAGTATATGCTGTAGACGGCAGTGTCACACATTTAAAAGGTAATCAACTAGACAAAAAAATTAGTAAAGCAATTTTTAGTAGAAAAGGTAAATATGTTAAAATCATTGTCTACATAGACTCAGAAAAACTTAATTAAAAATCTATTTTGATCATTCCAACACATTTTTTTGGCTACTACAACATAAAATCCCTTAAATATTTATTGATTTTATTAATGGCAATGATCATTGTAGCTTGTCCGCAAAAAGTGCAACCCATCCAAAATAAAACTCATATTGCTGAAATCTTGGCAAATCCAGAATATAAAGGTGTCTCTTATGGGGGATATCGCTCTAATTCAAGAGAAATTCAACCCACTATAGATGAGATTATTCAAGACCTCAAAATTTTAAACGCCCTAGACTACAAGATTATCAGGACTTATAATGTAC
This sequence comes from Flavobacteriaceae bacterium, assembly GCA_038129785.1. Taxonomy (GTDB): domain Bacteria; phylum Bacteroidota; class Bacteroidia; order Flavobacteriales; family Flavobacteriaceae; genus UBA8316. The sequence goes on along the minus strand of JAYPMF010000128.1, from coordinate 3,267 downwards.
ATTTTGAATTTGCTCACAATGTGTTGAAAGCCATCAAGGTTTTGAAAAAACAAAACCCTGATTTTGAGATGTATGTAATGTTGGGGGCTTGGATCAATTGTAAAGATGCATGGACTAGTCAACCCGATCATGACAATGAGGATTTCGATTCCAATGCAAAGGAAATCAGTCGAGTAGTTGAACTCGCTCAGGCTTATCCCGAGATTGTTAAAATTATTTCCGTTGGAAATGAAGCCAGAGTTCGTTGGCAAACCGCTTATTACGTTCAACCCAAAGTAATTTTAGATTGGGTAAATCACCTACAGCAATTAAAAAAGGATAAAAAACTCTCTCAAAATTTATGGATTACCAGTTCAGATGATTTTACTTCTTGGGGAGGAGGAGACCCCTCTTATAAGCATCCTGATTTAGAAAAATTGGTTAATGCCGTTGATTATATTTCCATGCATACTTATCCTTTTCATAATACTCATTATAATCCTGAGTTTTGGATTTCAAATAATTACATTAAAGATCAACTTTCTGACAGACAACTCATTGACAGTGCCATGGTAAGGGCTGTAAAATTTGCTGCATTTCAATACAATAGCGTAAAAAATTATATAAAAAGTATAGATGTAAACAAGCCTGTTCATATTGGTGAGACTGGCTGGGCTTCACAAAGCAGTGGTTTGTATGGAAGCAAAGGTTCAAGAGCTGCCGATGAATTCAAACAAGCTTCATACTATAAATTGATTAGCAATTGGGCAAAACAAAACAAGATCAACTGCATCTTTTTTGCTGCCTTTGATGAGCCATGGAAAAATCCCATTGACCCTCAACATTCTGAAAACAACTTTGGTTTATTTACCTCAGATGGTAAGGCCAAATTTGCAATTTGGAAATTTATAGACAACCAAAAATTAAGTGGCCTTTCTAGAGGAGAAAACGCAATACAAAAAACATTCAAAGGGAATAAAAATGAACTCCTTTCATCCATATTAACTCCTGTTAGAAAATGAAAATTAATAAGTTTATTTATTCTTTTTACATAGCAGGAATTTCAGCTTTGATAGCAGGATGCAATATCTCTTCTGATAAAGTTAAGATCAATAAAAGAAAAATATTAGTAAATGAAGCTCACTATTTCATTAAAGGTATTTGTTATAACCCTGTTCCTCGAAATACTGATAAAAGAAATTTTAGCAATTTGGATTTGGACCTTTCTTTGATGACTGAAGCTGGGATTAATACCATCAGAGTGTATAGCCCTATTGAAGAAAAATCTGTTTTGGATAAGATTGAAAAAGCAGGTATCAAAGTCATTATCAATATTGGCTATGATCAACAAGGGTATTATGATCTAAAAACAGGATCTTACATCGATTATGTTAAAAAATATAAAGATCACAATGCCATATTACTTTGGGAGTTGGGAAATGAATACAATTTCCATCCCGAGTGGTTTGGGGGTGATATTAAAAATTGGTACGACACCCTTAATCAAGCATCAAAAATTATACATCAGATCGATGCTTCCCATCCGGTAGCTACTGCACACGGAGAGCTTCCAGATAGTTTGGCCTTTTCTATGTGTAAAAACATAGATTTATGGGGTCTAAACATTTACAGGTGGGACAATCCGAACGCTATCTTCGAGCAATGGGAGAAATTAAGCCAGAAACCTTTTTATTTTTCTGAAGCTGGAAGTGACAGTTACATGACAATTGATCGTGATGACTTTCTAAAAGGTGAAAATCAAAAAGCACAATCTTTTGCAAACTCTAAAATAGTAGATGCTGTATTTCAAAATCATAATCTGATAAGTGGCTTAACCTTATTTTCTTTTTCTGATGAATGGTGGAAGGCAGGAAATCCTAATCAACAAGATATTGGGGGTTTTGCGCCAAATAGCACAGGTGTTCCTTATGACGGAAGTCCCAACGAAGAATATTGGGGGATAGTGGATATAGATAGGAACAAAAAAGAATCATTTCATGCCCTGAAAGAACAATACATAAAGTTTAATTTAAAAAATAAAGAGTAAAACCCAGTAAAAGATATGAGTGAAATAGATGGAAATATATCGAAAAAAGTCCCAATGGGTCAGAAAATAGCTTTTGGTTTTGGGATGTTAGCCAACCAAATGTTCCCTGCATCTCTTCAAATCTTTATGGTGATTCTTGTACAGGATTTGGGATTTCCCCCTCATTTATGGGGTTTACTTTTTTTTCTACCCAGATTTCTTGACGCAGTTACAGACCCAATTATGGGTTTTATATCTGATAATACTAAATCAATTTGGGGAAGAAGAAGACAATACATCTTTGTTGGGGCATTGATAACAGGAGCATCATTTATAGCTATGTGGCAATTATATGAGGTTAATGGATTGAGCTATAATTTTTGGTATTTTCTCTCTTTATCATTAATATTCTATTTAGGAATTACAATTTTCAGCGTCCCCTATGTGGCAATGGGATATGAGATGAGTACCGATTTTCACGAACGCACTCAAATTATGGCTATATCTCAATGGATCGGTCAATGGGCATGGGTAATTGCACCCTGGTTTTGGGTTATTTTTTATGATCCAGATTGGTTTAATAGCGCTGAAGAAGGAGCTAGACAATTATCAATAATTATTGGTATTATTTGTACAATTTTTGCTATTATACCTGCTCTTTTTGTTAAAAGCAGATCTACTTTAGATGATAATAATCTGATACCATTAAACCTAAAATATTTATCTAATAATTTAGGAGAAATTTTTTCAAGCTTTAAATATGCATTTTTGAATAAACCATTTAGAAAATTATGTATAGCTACTTTTCTAATATATAACTCTTTCAATACCATTGCTGCCTTTTCTTTTTTTATTATAGTTTATTACCTGTTTAATGGAGACGCCTCTGCAGCTGGAATATGGCCAACTCTTCATGGGTGTGTTGCAGCTCTATTAACCACATTTATTGTAATTCCCGTGGTAACAAAAATGTCTAAAAAACTTGGCAAGAAAAAGGCATTTATTATATCACAGGGAATTTCTGTTTTTGGATATATTCTTTTCTGGTTTTTATTTATTCCAGGAAAACCAATATACTTCCTTTACGCCTTACCATTTTTCTCCTTCGGCATTGGAGGATTGTTCACCTTGATGATGAGTATGACAGCTGATGTTTGTGATTTGGATGAACTAAATAATGGAGCTCCAAGAAAAGAAGCTACATTTGGAGCTATTTATTGGCTTATGGTAAAATTTGGATTTGCCATATCTGGATTATTGAG
>JAYPMF010000127.1:0-4736 GCA_038129785.1 Flavobacteriaceae bacterium | reverse complement strand
GATACTTTGGTGATTTGGGGTGGAGAATTTGGCCGAACCAACTACTGTCAGGGGAAACTCACCGATATTGACTATGGAAGAGATCACCACCCACGATCTTTTACCATTTTTATGGCGGGAGGCGGAATCAAACCAGGATTCACCTATGGGGAGACCGATGATTTCGGATACAATATCGTCAAAGACCCCATGCATGTCCATGATTTGCAAGCGACCTTGCTGCATCAGTTTGGGGTTGATCACGAGAAAATGATATATAAAACCCAAGGCAGGAGGTTTAGATTGACTGATGTCTCAGGTGAAGTAAAAACTGATATATTATCCAGTTGATCCGGTGGAGTACGTTTTAGAAATATTAAAATATGTAGGTAAATTCCACCCTTTGGTACTCCATTTACCGATAGGGTCTTTGTTGATGACCTTTTTGTTGCTAGTTGTTTCAAGATATCAAAAAGTAGATCTTGAAAAGGCCATTCGTATTGGGGTTGATTTTTCATTTGCAGGATCATTAATGGCCGCCCTGATGGGCTGTTTACTTTCTTTAGATGAGGCCTATGATTTCAACAGCTTGAAATTCCATTTTTGGGCCGGTATCATTACTTTGATTCTAAGCTTTAGCTTATGTATTTTACATCGAATGAAGGGTAAGGAAAACCTTTTTTTTGGTTTTTATCTCATGACTTTACTCGCATTAACGGTTGCAGGACACAAAGGGGGTCAAATTACTCATGGTGAGGATTATCTTTCTACTGCCGCCCTGTTTGAGGAGCCAATTATGGTGGTCCAAAAAGACAGTGTAGATTACTACAAAGAAGTCGTTCATCTGATTTTTGAAGACAAATGCGTTAGTTGTCACAATTCCAACAAAAGTAAAAGTGAATTACGATTGGATCGCTATGATCTGATGTTAATAGGAGGAGAAAGAGGAAGTATGTTTGATGCTCAAAATCCAAATGAAAGCCGATTGATCCAATATATCAACCTGCCGAAGGAAGACAAATTGCATATGCCGCCCAAAAATAAGTCTCAATTGAGCGAAAAAGAGAAATGGCTACTGACAGATTGGGTCACTTCCAGTGCCTATTTGAAAGAAGGGAAGGTAAGCCTTTTAAAAAACGAAGATCTAAAGTCAAATGTATTGTCATTTTTGGGAGCTGACAAACAGGTGAGTGCAGCCGGTAAAAGTGATTTGGCGAAGCTTTTAGCCACAGGTTTTAGGATAAAACCCAATGCCTTGCACGACAATTTATTAAGGATTAAGTACATGAAATCTCGCTTAACTAGTGATCATTTGAAAACCTTGCTTAAGGTCAAAAAACAACTTCTCGAATTGGATGTCAGCAATACCAATTTTGATGATGAAATGGCTACTATTTTGTTAGATTTCCCACGACTCAAACACTTGCGATTGGATCAGACCCAAATCAGTGATTATGCACTGAGTTTCCTAAAAAATACAGCACTAGAGGTCTTGAATTTGTGCAATACTAAAGTCACCTATCACGGGGTACAAAACCTACTTAAAGTAAAGCCTCCAAAAACGGTTTATGCTTGGAACACTGCTATTAATAGGGATCAACAAAAGCAATTGGCCTCCATTGCCCCTTCATTGATCCATTTTGGAACTACAGATTTGTTTTCTGAAAGGTTGAACCTAAGTCCACCTGAACTCCTTGATTTAGATGTGATCTTTGAAGATACTATTAGTGTAGTGTTTAAAAAGTCTCAAGTAAAAAATATCAATATACACTACACCTTAGATGGTAGTGAGCCCGATCAAAATTCTCCTGTTTATATGGCTCCTATTTTGCTAAATGACTCTAAAATGTTAAAGGCAAAATCTATTAAGAAGGGCTGGATAGACAGTGCCCTGTTTGAACAAATGATCTTTAAAAACAGTAATCAGATCATTGGTTACAAGGTTAACAATGATTTGGACAAGAGTTTTTCCATTAGCCACCATGTCAATTTTACTTTTAAAGACAATCAATCGGTTTTATTTGATGGAAAAAAGGGGAAAAGAGTGTATAGAGGGACCAGTATTGAAGATGCCAAGACTTGGTTGGGGGTTGTAGAGGAGGATTTGGAGATTGAGGTAAAACTTAAGGATGCTGATCAGATAAATTATATGACCCTCAGCATGTTGGAAAACCAGGATATGAGAACTGTTTTTCCCAAAAAAATTGATGTGTATGGTAAGTCAGCACATGGAAAGTATAAGTTATTGAATTCCTTGGATATTCCTGTTCAACAAAACCCTGATGAAAGAATATCCTATTTCAAAGATTTTACTCTGGCTGTTGATTTAGAGGGTTATGATGAGGTTAAGGTAGTAGGGGTAGGCCATGGAAAGTTTCCCGACGCTCCCGTATATAGAAGGTTGATCAAAAGAAATGCATGGATTTTTGCCGATGAAATTATCTTTTGGTAATTGATTCATTAATTTTTCTAAAATTAAAGAGATGAAAACTAATTATTTAAATTCAAACCTTATGCTATTTTTTTATAATAAGATCACATTAATTCTTCTATTTAATTTTAATTTCCTCAATGGCCAATCCTCTGATATTGATATTATTAGGGATAGAGTATATCACACTATTTTGGATAACTACTCCGTATTTTCATCCGCAGAATCCGGGTTTGATGATGATGCAATAAAAAAAATTCTATTAGATTTCGATGGAAATAAGTGGCCCTACATTCATTATGAAGACGTCTCCAGAGAAGGGTTCGACAATACCATTCACTTAAATAACTTATTGAGGTTGGCTGTAGCCTATAAGAGCTCAGCTTCCAATTATTTTAGTGATAAAAATATTTTAAAGACGATCATCAGAGGATTAAGATTTTGGTGTGATAATGATTTTATTGGTGAGAACTGGTGGAATAATCAAATAGGAACGCCACGAATGTTGGTTCGAATAATGCTTGTTATTGCAGATGAGCTGCCTCAAAAATTGATTTTAAAATCTCAAAAAATCATTGGCAGAGCTGACATTACCAAAGGTGGTTCAAGACCAGGAGGTGATCGCATCAAAGTCGCCTCTATTGCTGCCAAAAATCAACTTTTTTTGAAAAACCAAACCCAATTTGAATTAATCATCAACATTATAGAAAATGAAATAAAGTTTGTGGATTGGATTGGAACAGAATTTGGTTATACCTATTCAAATTCCGATACAGGAGGATTTAATGAATTTGTTAAGTCGAATGGTAGGGGCTTACAATATGATTATAGCTTTCACCATAGAACCGATGGGGTGAACAACACCCTCTCATACGGATTAGGGTGGGCCTATGCTTTTGTAGAATGGGCATTTTATACAAGGAATACAGATTATTCTTTTTCGAGCGATAAATCTAAAATCCTTGTAGATTACTATTTGGACGGTGTTTGCAAGACTTCCGTTTACGGTGTGAAACCTGATTTTGGAGCTAAGAACAGAAGTATTTCTAGGATCGCAAGCACCAAAGCCTTTGATAATGAAATTCCCAAGAAGATCCTGGCATTGACCAGCTATAGGTCAGATGAATTGAAGCAAATTATAAAATTGAGGTCAAAAAATGCCAATGTTAGACCAATTTCACACGCTACTTATTATTGGAATAGCGAGCATTTTGCATTTCAAAGACCTGATTTCTATTCTTCAGTTAGATTGTATTCCTCCCGAAATATGAACATGGAGAGTCCATACAACAGTGAAGGATTATTGAATCATCATAGAGGAGATGGTGCCAATCATCTTTATACGTATGGATATGAGTATGAAGATATTTCTCCTGTACTGGACTATCAGAAAATTCCAGGAACAACGGTTGTGCAAAAGAAAAAATTACCCCATCATAGCGAGATAAAAAAATTAGGCTTGACTGATTTTGTAGGGGCCGCTACTGACGGAAACTATGGGGTAGTAGGGTTTGACTTTAAAAGCATTCATGATCCGCTGGTAGCCAGAAAATCGTGGTTTTTCTTTGATGACCAATACGTTTGTCTGGGTTCTGGGATTTCAACTAAATCAAAAAATGAAGTTAATACAACCATAAATCAGTGTTTTTTAAATGGAGCGGTGAGCATTTCTTCTAAAGGAAAAAGTCGAAAACTTGACAATGGATCCCAGGTGTATCATGATGTTGAATGGATTCATCATGATAATGTGGCGTATTTTTTACCTGTTTCAGGAGATATTGAGCTTCATAATGATTTTTCAGAAGGTTCGTGGTGGAGGATCAATAAGCAAATCGATTCCTCTAAAGATCAAATCAGCAAAGAGGTATTTAAGTTGTGGATCGACCATGGTGTTTCTCCCAGCAACGAATCTTATGAATATATTGTTAGACCGAATACCAAACTTGATGAATTAGAAAAAGGAAAAGTCACAAATCCCATAGATATAATTTCCAACACTCCCAATTTGCAGGCAGTTCAAAACAAAGAGGTCAATCTCATTCAGGCTGTTTTTTTTCGTGCAGGTCGGTTGGAAATTGTTGATGAATTGACCATTCAAGCTTCTGCACCTTGTATATTAATGGTGCAGTTAAATCAAAAAGATCAGGTCGAGCAAATTACGGTTAGTGATCCTAACAGGGAACTATCTATTTTGGTTCTGAACCTCTCTAAAAAGTTTGATGTAACAGCTGAGAATTATAGATCTGAGTGGATCTCTGATCCAGGTTATACTAGAGTTATTGTTAATTTACCCAAACAGGGGTATTCAGGAAAATCTGTCGTGATT
>JAYPMF010000126.1:0-4791 GCA_038129785.1 Flavobacteriaceae bacterium | reverse complement strand
GACAATGCTTGGAGTGATGCCAAACAACAGGTTACCCCTTCTCGCCTGGTGGAGATCATGAATGATTTAAAGATCAGAAAAGAAACTACAGATGAGAAGAGTTATCAAAGCGAATTGGTTAGCCTACGTGAGCAAATTGATATGAGTGATCAAGCTGTTTTAGATGCTTTGGGCAAACGAATGAAAGTTGCTGAACTTATTGGTCAACTTAAAAAAGACAACAATGTAGCTGTTTTACAAAACAAACGTTGGAATGAAATTTTGGATACCATGAAGGCTGAAGGAGGTGAAAGAGGTTTGAGTGAGGATTTTATCACTCGTATTTTTAAGGCTATTCACCAAGAATCAATTAATCACCAAGAAAAGGTGATCAATGGATAAATAAAAAAGTCCCTTTTGATGCTTTTCATTAGCTTAAAGCTTTTTTAATTCTTTGGACAGCAGCTTTGATTTCCTCTTCGGAGGCGGCATATGAAATTCGAATACAATCGTCATTCCCAAAAGCCTCCCCTGTTACTGTTGCGACGTGGGCTTCCTCCAATAAAAACAACGCAAAATCATTCGCGTTTTCAATGGATTTACCTTTAAGTGATTTACCAAAATAATAGGTCACATCTGGAAATACGTAAAAAGCTCCTTGGGGTTCATTGAGTTTGAATCCTGGGATCTCAGAGAGTAAGTTTAAGATAAGACCTCTTCTAATATTAAATTCATCCACCATATATCGTATTTTGCTTTTTGGAGCCGATACTGCAGCAATAGTTGCTCTTTGAGCAATGCAATTTGCACCAGAGGTCATTTGTCCTTGCATTTTGTTGCAAGCCTTTGCAATCCATTCCGCGGCACCGATATATCCAATTCTCCATCCAGTCATAGCAAAAGCCTTAGCTACTCCATTAACAGTAATGGTTCGATCATATAACTCGGAAATTGCGGCAATACTAAAATGTGGAGTACCGTAATTGATGTGTTCGTATATCTCATCTGACAAAATATATATGTCAGGGTATTTTTTTAATACTGCTCCCAAAGCACGATACTCTTCTTCTGAATAAATAACTCCACTAGGATTATTGGGTGAGTTGAACATTACAAGCTTAGTTTTGGGAGTGATGGCCTGTTCGAGTTGTTTAGGTGTAATTTTAAAGTCAGTTTCTATTGATGAGGGAATTATAATAGATTTGGCCTCAGCCAAAGTAGCAATTGCGGAATAACTTACCCAATAAGGAGCAGGTAATAAAACTTCATCACCCGGATTGAGTAAAATCATGCAAACATTAGCTATAGATTGTTTGGCACCGGTAGAAACCACGATCTGTGAGGCTTGATATTCCAATCCATTGTCTCGCTTAAACTTTTCACATATCGCAGACTTAAGATCATTATAACCATCAACAGGTGAATAAGAGTTATAATTGTCTTTTACTGCCTGAATCGCAGCATCTTTTATAAATTCAGGGGTATTGAAATCAGGTTCTCCCAAACTCAGACCGATTATATCAATCCCCAGATTTTTTAACTCCCTTGCTTTTGCCGCCATAGCCAAAGTTGCTGAGGCAGGAAGGCTTTTGATTCGATTAGATAACATTAAAAATGACTTATGATTGAACATAAACGGGGCGCATCCCCATTTGTTTTAAAAATTTAAAGTGAGAAAAAATAGCACTTCGGGTGGTTTTGTATTCGTTATAGGGTAGATTAAACTCTTTTGCTGTTTTTTTAACTATTTCAGAGATTTTGGTGTAATGTATGTGTGAAATATGAGGAAAAATATGGTGTTCGATTTGATGATTTAATCCACCAGTAAACCAATTAACAATTCTATTTTTAGTGGAGAAATTTACAGTAGTTTTCAGTTGGTGAACGGCCCATGAATTTTTCATATTACCTGATTTCTTTTCAGGTAGTGGCATGTCAGCCTCTCCAATAACATGTGCCAATTGAAAGACCAAACTCAATATTAAACCTGCAGTATAGTGCATGACAAAAAAGCCAATCATTACTTTCCACCACGAAATATTAAATACTAAAATGGGCACCATGATCCAAATTGAGAAATAAAATATTTTAGAGATTATCAATCCAATCCATTGGGTGGAATGACTTTTACTATTTACATAAGTTATATTTCTTTTTTGATAACGAGTCAATTGAATGAAATCAGTAAAAAATGCCCATTTCAAAGTCAGTAGACCGTAAAGAAAAATAGAATAAAAGTGTTGAAACCGATGATAGGGTTGCCATTTTGTATGTTTAGAAAAGCGTAGAACTATTCCTGCTTCCAGGTCCTCGTCGTGATCTTTGATATTGGTATAAGTATGGTGGAGTACGTTATGTTGTATTTTCCAGTTAAAAACATTTCCGGCCAGAATATAGATACTACCCCCCATTAATTTGTTGACCAAAGGATTTTTTGAATAAGAGCCGTGGTTACCATCGTGCATAACGTTCATTCCAACTCCTGCCATTCCAACACCATTAATTACTGCAAGTAAGAGTTTAAACCAATCACTGATATTTAGAGAAAGGATCAGAACAAATGGTGCGATCAATAATGTGAACATGATAATAGACTTAAAGTATAATTTCCAATTACCGGTCTTTGCAATTTTGTTATCCTTAAAATATTGGTTGACTCTTCTGTTTAGGGTTTGGATAAATTCTTGTGAATCCTTTCTGGAAAAACGAGGGATTAATCTTTTGGCCATGATTTTTATTGTTACTTATACAAAATTATTGATTTTTAAAGCATTCTCTTTATTTTTAGCAAAAAACTAACTTGGATTATATTTACGATTACTTCCCAAATTTAAATACAAAGCAAAAACAGCAATTGGAATCCATCTATGATCTATATAAAGATTGGAATTCCCGTGTAAACGTAATTTCCAGGAAAGATTTAGATTATTTTTATTTACACCATGTTCTTCATTCATTATCTATAGCTAAATTTATAAAATTTAAATTAGGGAGTCAAATAATGGATTTAGGTTCAGGTGGAGGTTTTCCTGGGATCCCACTAGCCATAATGTTTCCCAAAGTTAATTTCCATTTAGTTGATAGCATTGGAAAAAAAATTAAAGTCATCAATGCCGTAAAAGACGCATTATCACTTAACAATATTATTACCCATAATGAACGCGTAGAAAACCTTAAAATCAAAGTAGATTATATAGTTTCTAGAGCAGTAGCTCCAATGGAAACATTGATCAATTGGTCTGGGGATAAGATTAGTACTCAACATAATCACCACTTAAGAAATGGTTTTCTATGTCTTAAGGGAGGCAATCTAAAAGAGGAGCTGTTTGCTTTTAAAAAAGCAACAATTATCCCACTCAGAGAATATTTTGTTGAACCTTTTTTTGAAACAAAAAAGTTGGTTTTTTATCCCATGGATTAATTGAGAACAAAGGGAGCTGAGAGTTTGAATGGAGGGATCTCTACGTTAAACTTTTTTGCAGAAGTGAAATCGATCATTATGTAAGCTCCTTTCATGGTACCCAAGGCCGAGGTGAGCAAACAACCTGATTCGTATTTGTGTACTTCGCCAGGATTGATCACAGGTTTTTTACCTACAACACCATTACCATTGATGTATTGGGTTATGTTTAGAGCCTCTATAATTTTCCAATGACGGGTCAATAATTGAACAGAGCTTTTTCCTTGATTTTCTATTTCAATTCGATAAGTAAAGGCATAATGAGGAACATTTTTTTTAAGAAAACTTCCTTCATAATCTGTTTCTACAGATATTTTAATTCCTCTTGTTATCTGTTGGATCATTCTATTTTAGAATAAAAAATTACTACATCTAATATAGTTAAAATTACCCTGATTGTAAATTTTACATAGTTAAATAAAAACTTGTCAATCAATAATTTCAAAAGAAGAAACATTGCCCACACCTATCAAAGAATCGTACTGATTTCCAAAAAATCTGTAGTAAACTAAGATCAAGTAACGATTTTCGGTTAGGGCATGTGAACCGCAAAGAACATTATAAAGTTCACTCATAGGAGTTTTCGCAACGAATTTGTAGTTGTAGATTCCTTGTTTTAGTAACATTACACCTTCGTAAGTTTCTAATGCAGGATTATAAAACATTTTGTTTTCCTCGTTCAATTCATAATTGTTGAATTTTCCGTAAACAAAAATTTCTTGATCTTTTAACAGTACGGGTGCGGACAAACTAAAATGAACCCAGCTGTAGTCTGCTTCAATATCTCCGTTTTCTGAACCTTGAGTGGTCTGAATTATGAAATCTCCATTTAGATCTTGTATAAAGCTGTAGGGATACCCCCTTCGGAGGAAATTTGTAGCCAAGTAAGTTTCATACAATCTACTGAGCTCTACTGTGCTAACGTTGGCACTTGTAATCTGAATATTTTTGGTATCAAAAAAAAGGTATTCATTCCCCCCTTCAAATCGACTTTCTGCGTCATAGCGATATTCTAAGCGACTTCCACTATTGAATTGTGGCTTCAAATGATTCAAGGCAGAATTCCACTGCTCATTTTGTAGAATAGTAACGTGCAATTGATTTTGAGGATCACGAAAATATTCTCCTTTTGGTGGGCTAATAGAAAATTGAATGCTTTGATGGGTTTGGTAGAGTTCAAGATCACGAGTTCTGTAAACTGCTGCTTTTACTGAGGCTCCCTCTTCATAAATCAAAAATTTTCTGGAAAAAATCATTTCATTGGCTTCGTTAAAGATCTCCAAAAGATAATTGCCAGATATTAAAAATTGTGTTTGATCGTTAGGTAAGCTCAACTTATAATGGGTATATGG
>JAYPMF010000125.1:0-4802 GCA_038129785.1 Flavobacteriaceae bacterium | reverse complement strand
TACAAGTCATGGTTTCCCAAAACACAAACGGTTTTTATTTTGAGAGATTTAATAAATCTAATACAATTAGTGGGGGAAGGGCCACGGTTGACGAGATCTCCACAAAACCATAGTTCATCATCTTTTTTTAAGTCAAGGTGATCAACCAGGGAAGCTAAGGTTTCGATGCATCCATGAATGTCTCCGATAACGTATGTAGCCATGTCTAAATTTTAACAATAATTGAGCGACTATGAAGGTTTCCAAATCAATATTTAGAGCTTACGATATACGAGGAGTAGTTGGTAGAGATTTATCTAATCAATCCATTTATCTTATTGGATTGGCTTTCGGCGAGATCTTGAACCAGCGGCAAGTTCATATTTGCGGTTTAGGAAGAGATATGAGAGATTCAAGTTTAGAGTTCTCAAGGATATTTAAGTCTGCTCTTCAAGAAAAAAATATTGTCGTAAAAGATTATGGAGAGGTTCCGACTCCAGTCTTATATTTTGGGGCTTTTTCTCAGGAAGGACAAACGGGAGTTATGATCACGGGTAGTCATAATCCACCGGAATACAACGGGTTGAAGATTATGATAAACAGCTTACCTTTTTGGGGGAATGACCTACAGTTGTTATATGAACGAATAGAATTAGATGATTCTTGTTTTAAAAATATCAATGCAATGGAAAATGATGACACTACTCCAATAATAGATAATTATAAAAATGCTGTGATCGCTAAACAGGATTTAAGTCGACCTTTGAGAGTTGGTGTGGATGCGGGGAACGGAATTGCTGGGCCTGTTGCATGTTCAATATATGAGGCTATGGGTTGTGAAGTGTATAATCTTTTCTGCGAACCTGATGGAAGTTTTCCCAATCACCATCCTGATCCTGCCGACCCAAAAAATTTAGAAGACTTAATTAAGCTCGTAAGATCAAAAAAACTGGATCTGGGTATCGCCTTTGACGGTGATGGAGATAGGCTCGGGGTAGTTGATGGTGATTCAAATATCATTTGGCCCGACCGACAAATGATGATTTTTTCCAGGGATGTATTAAGGGATAATCCAGGGGCTTCTATTATTTATGATGTTAAATGTTCGCGAAACCTTCATAGATGGATAATAGACTATGGTGGTTGTCCTATAATGTGGAAAACAGGGCACTCGTTTATGAAATCTAAGTTGAAGGAAACCGGGGCATTTTTGGCGGGAGAAATGAGTGGTCACATTTTTTTTAATGATAATTGGTTTGGATTTGATGACGCTATTTATGCTGGTGCAAGATTACTTTCAATACTAGCCGATGAAGAGAATATAATTCACTTTTTTAGAGAACTTCCGGATTCGTTCTGCACCCCTGAGATTAAACTTGAGATTAAGGATTTTTCAGCTGATGATCTATTAAATAGTTTAAAAAATAAAAAACTTTTTCCCCGCGCAAGCAATTTTCATTTTTTGGATGGAATTCGTATAGAGTATGAAGATGGTTTCGGATTAGCAAGGCTATCCAATACAACTCCAGTTATTGTTTTTCGCTTTGAAGGAGATTCAAAAGTAGCTCTAGAGAGTATCAAGAAGGATTTTAGAAATTCATTAAAAACAATTATGAAAAATATTGCACTACCCTTTTGAAATACAGATTGACAAGGAATGTTTCGAATTTTTTATATCTTTTACCAGATTCTGCTTTTGTCTTTGATCCCTTTTTTGTTTGTACAATTTCTATGTAAAAAAAAAATCAAAGGGTTCAAGGAGCAGTTCATGGTTCGGTTTTTTGGGCACTCTGATGTAATACACGGTAGTAACAAGAGATTAAACAAAAATTTAATTTGGATTCATGCAGTATCTTTAGGAGAGGTACAAGGGGTTACTCCATTACTAGAAAAGCTACACGAGCGGGGTCCTGATTGTATGATCTTTCTTACCGTGACTACCAAGACTGCCTGGGATTATATGCAGCAGTATTTAAAAACAGTTATTTTCTTGGATACTCAAAAGTTTAGAATTGAGATCTTACCTTTAGATTTTCCGTGGGCCACTAAAAGATTTTGTAAAGATTTAAAACCATCCGTTCTTGCGCTGATGGAAACTGAAGTTTGGCCAAATTTAATTCGGTGTTGCAAAATGAATGAAACGAGAGTCATTCTTGTAAATGGACGATTATCTCCAGGTTCGTTTCGTGCTTATAAAATGGGAAAAATGTTTTTTCGTGGGATTTTGAATGAAATAGATACGGTAGTAGCGCAATCTGATAAGGATAGTGAACGATTTAAGGAATTAGGATATAAAAAGAATGTTTCTGTGGTTAGTAATTTGAAATTTGACGTACGCCCTAAGGAGCATCACCTGGTTAATGGTGCGGTACTGCGTGGTCGGTTAGCAAAAAAAACTATCTGGTTAGCCTTAAGTACTAGGGAGGGGGAGGAAAAAGAAATTTCCACTTTATGGAAACGAAGGATGTTTTCTGGAAAGGATGATGTATTAATTATAGTACCAAGACATCCCGAGCGATTTTATAAAGTATTACGAGAGGTTGAAATAACTGGATGTATTGCAGATACCAAAACAAACTTTCTTAGAAACGAAAGTAGTTACTCAAAGGAATGTCCTAGCATTTTGATAGGAGATACTATTGGCGAGGTGCAAATGTATTTGGCGGCTTCCGACATCGTTCTTATAGGAGGAAGTGTTATAAGAAAAGGGGGTCAAAATCCTCTAGAAGCTTGTATCCAAAAAAAGATTATTTTTTTTGGCAATTATATGTTTAATTTTGAAAATATATCTAATGATCTAATTAAGGAAAATGGAGCAGTTCTTATAGAAACGTACAATGAATGGTTTTCGGAAGGTCAAAAAATTTTAAATGATGAAAATAGATGCAATAGTCTTCGTGATAACGCTTTTGATTTTATTGCAAGGCGAGGTGGTTCGTCGGAAAAATATGCAGATATTATTTTAAATGATTAGCAAAGATTTAATTCGAATCGCTAATCAATTGGCTTATTTGTTTTACTGCAGATAAATCTAAATCACCGATAGCACTGAGTAGCTCTAATTTGGCTCGTAAGGCATCATACCTAGCGATAGCTAAGTCACGCTGCGTAGAAAAAAGTTGTCTCTGAGCGTTAAGTACATCGATATTAATGCGAACACCAACTTCATACCCTAGTTTATTAGATTCTAACGCAACCTTGCTAGACTCCTCGGCAGCCTCTAATGCTTCGACTTGAGATAGTCCCGCGACAAAGGTTCTGAAAGATTTACCAGCGGAACGGTCAGCATTTAGCATTTCAAATTCAAGAGTATTTTCTTCCCTCTTCAATTCAGAAATAGCCTGACGTTCGGACGCAGAAATGCTACCACCTTTATAAATCGGAGCTGAAATGCTTAAGGTTGCAGTTTTAATGTCTTGCGTTATACTGGTCGTGGAATCTATAGTTGAATTGTTTGCGCTCAAACTGAGATTTAGGCTGGGCATCCTTGCAATCTTCCTTTTCTTCAGGTCGAGAGTTGCGAGTTTTGTTCTAATTCTTGCTATTTTTACTTTTAAATTATTATCTCTGGCAATTTGCATCCATTCCTTTGGCTTAGAAAATTTGGGTTTTTCTAATCTCACCTTTTTGTTAATCCCTAATAAATTTTCGGGCAATGATACAAGTAATGATTTTTCTAAATTTGTTCTTGCAATAGCCAGATCATTTTCTGTCCTAATTTCAGAAGCTCTGATTAAATCAAATCTTGCTTGTGCTTCTTGTTGATCTGTTATTGTTGACGTTCCTACTTCGAAATTTCGCTTTGCAAACTCTAGTTGTTCTTTAACCGCATCTTTTTCCGATTGAATTGTTTTTAAATTATTCTGAGCAATTAAAATACTAAAATAAGCATCAACTATTCTAAGAATTGTCTGCTCTTTAGAAATTAAAAAATTTAATTCTGCCACTTTTAGATTCAGTTGGCTTTGCTCTAAATTTAAAAATTTCTCTCTATCAAATATTGTTTGTGATAACGTGACGCCAATATTTTGGGTATTTGTATCATTGCTTGTTGAATTTTCTGTATCAGCATATGATCCCGAGATTAAGATATTGGGCATGAGTGGAGCACGAGCCTGATTAACTAATTCTTTTTGCTTATCGAGCAAATTTTTATCCCTTAAAAACTGGGGATCACTTTTAAATGCAAGATCGACAGCACTAATTAGGTCCATCGCTGATAAACTTGTTGTAAATGTCAGTACGGCAATCATCGTAAAGGCTTTTTTCATCTTTTTTCCAATTATTTCTGTGTAAAAGTTAATAGCAGTTATTATTGCATGTATAGCTTTTAAAGTCCTAGTTATAGATTGTTAGGTAAGAGTCTTTCAAGTATATTCAGGGATATTGAGATTACTTCAGGAGAATTTGTTGGATACTGGTAGTTCCCTTAAAGCGCTTATACTTGGTTTAATCGAAGGTGCTACTGAGTTTTTACCTATCTCTTCCACGGGGCATTTAATTTTTTTTGGAAATCTAATTAGATTAGATGAGGCGTACTCCCAAGTTTTCGATATTTCAATTCAGTCCGGAGCGCTTTTGGCAGTCGTTTTATTCTATAGAAAGGATTTTATAAACATTGCAACGTTTCGGGACCGCGAGCTTTTTCTATCTCTCACATTAGCGTTTCTCCCTATAGGCGTTTTTGGGTTTCTATTCGGGAGGTTTATATTGGAAAATCTTTTCGATACTTTTTTTGTCGGTTTGTCATTCATAGTGGGTGCATTATTAATGATCCACGTTGAGTTTTTTCATCGGAAAGACAAACGAAGGGTTAACAATGT
>JAYPMF010000124.1:0-4869 GCA_038129785.1 Flavobacteriaceae bacterium | reverse complement strand
CATTCATGGCGTCTTTTATGGAGGTCTCTCTTTCATTGACTGAATCCAAGATAGGCTTCCAGGCAAACTTTCTCAGAAGCAAGACCAGCCCGATGAATATGAACAACTGCCAAAAAAACAGACCAAATGAAAATTCATTGATTAATTTTTCCATGCTTAAACGTTTTTAACCCTGTTGATCAGATTGATAAACAAAGATTTTAAACGGCAAACAATGCTGCAAAACCGATTCCCTCTACAAGGGCAGCTGCGATAAGCATTACTGTTTGAATTTTTCCTGTTGCATCAGGTTGACGTCCGATAGCCTCCATGGCTCCTCGTCCGATGGATCCAATACCGATCCCTACTCCGATTACTACTAAACCTGCTCCTACTATTGCTGGAATTTCCATAATTAATTATTGATTAGAATTATACATATTATTTTAATGATCGTGGTTTTCATCGTGTTCTTCAACAGCAAAGCCAAAATACAAAGCCGATAAGACGGTAAAAATATAGGCTTGCAAAAGGGCTACTAATATTTCGATGATGGAAATGGAAAAAGCCAAAACAAAAGACAGGCTGGATCCAATCCAATTTTTAAATATAAAAATAAGGGCGATCAAACTCATCAATACGATGTGTCCTGCCGAAATGTTAGCATACAAGCGGATCATCAACGAGAAGGGTTTGATGATCAACCCTAAAAGTTCAATGGGTGCCAAAATGATTTTCATAGGCCATGGTACTCCCGGCATCCAAAAAATATGCTTCCAATAATATTTTTTTCCTACCAAAGTTGTAATAGTAAAAGTAATAAGTGCCAAACAAAAGGTGATGGCTATGTTCCCGGTCACATTAATCCCCAGGGGAGTTAATCCCAAAAGGTTTAAAAACCAGATGAAGAAAAAGAGGGTCAATAAATAGCCCATGAACCTCCTGTGATGTTTTTCACCTATATTGGGGATGGCAATTTCGTCCCTTACATAAAGGACTATGGGTTCAAAAAACCGCCCTACCCCTTTTGCGATCATGCCATTCTTTTTATAAGATTGTGCCAAGCCTCTAAACAGGACAAACATCAACAGTGCGGTAAATAAAATGGAGATTACGTTTTTGGTAATCGAAAAATCAATGGGCATAGCATTTGTTGGGTGGTGATGTTCGTCATAGATTATCGTCCCTTGGGCATCGGTTCTGTATATTTTTCCGTGGTAGAGTTTATAGTGATTATGGCCCGAACTTACAACATTTTTTCCGTGCTTGAGTTTGGAAGAGGAAAACACCTTCAGTCCATCATCCCACAAGATGACCGGTAACGGCATCCCAATATTTACTTTTTCGTTAGTAGTTTTGTCTTTGTAGGAAAGAATGTTGAAGTCATGGGAGTCCTGCAAGTGATGAAGAATGTATGCCTTTATTTCAGACTTGAGCTCTCCAGTTTGCTCGACTTCTTTTTTAGATTCTTTTGCGCTTAGGTTACTGAACGAAGCCAGTAAAATAGTATAAAAAAAAAGGTAAATTCCTCTCGGCATAATAACCAACAAACTAATGGTTTAATTTGGTGCAAATGTAAGTTATTCGACCCTTAAATAAAATACTTTTTAAGATATATTTTTTTGGTTTGGGTAAAAGATCAATTCTTCCGATTTAAAATTTTAATCAATTCATGGATCTCAAGGGTGAGGGCGGCAACATATGGAATGAAAAAACTTAAAAATTCCTGCGCACGTGACAAGCCAATACGTTGAAAACTTGGGTAGATCAATGTGAAAAAAAGCAAAAACTTCAGTCCAGTGGTCAGCAAAAAAACCCATCCTAAAATATTGGGGTTGTATTTTGAAACAAAAAGAAGCAATAAAAAAAAAGCCAAAGTGATTAGGGTGTTAAAGAGATAACAAACCATTAAAATCTTGCCTTGAACTGATAATCCCAATCGGTCTGCTGCTAAAGTATGAAGCAAAAACAGGCAAATGATCAACAACAGAAGCCTTGAACAAAATCTTAGTAGCAATGCAATCACAGAATCAACCTCTATTGCCCTGCTTGATTAAGACTAGCAATACCAAAATAAGTCCTATGGAGGAGGTGACCAGGGTTGGCCAGCTGTAAGTAATTTCCCATTTTTCTTGTATCCAACCTCCTAAAAAAACCATTAAGTACATAACTATACCAATTTGAAAAGCAAGTCCAGAAAAGACCAGCCAATTTTTAGGCTGTTTTTTCATGGGTGTCATCGGTTTTTTTTACCACCTTAAAGTCTGCTTTATCTGACTCTTTATTCATCGAGCAGTTAGCATTGAAAGTGGCCCCGGACTCTACAATCAGTTTTCCAATCGAAACATCTCCATCAATAACACTTGACGATCTTAAACTAAGGGTGTTGGATACGAATAAATTTCCGTTTATTTTTCCTTCGACATCAGCATTAGAACAACTCACTGTTCCTATGATACTACCCTCTTTTCCTACTACGACTTTACCATCGGTTTTAATGGATCCCTCGAGGGTACCATCAATTCTAAAATCTCCATCAGACAGAATTTCTCCTTTCACCTTAGTAGTACTCTCTATGCGACTGTAATGTCCGTTAATCTCGCTGTTTTTCATTGTTCAGTTGTATTTTGTCCAAAAGCATTTTTTTGTAATCAGCCGATAAAACTACAAAATTATTTGTATTTATGATTTCTTGTTCTCCCTCATCAAACCTCTTTTTCCATTCATTGAGTTTTTTTCTGTTTCTAATTCCGTGTAAAACCAAATAGGTTTGATCTTGATCAAAACGATCCTCAGACAAAAACCAGCGTGTGTCTGGGGTTTCTTCTAAAGCATCCTGGAGTTTAGATTTGATTTTTTTTAAAGAAACGGTATCCTTGACATTGAAGGTAAAAATCCATTTGTAGTTTATATATATACTGTTGTTGTTCTCTATTGAGTCTGTGGCTTTAATTTGTTGAACCATCTCTTGGGCTTTAATGGCCTCAGGTGATTCAGGATATTTAAGCAAAATTGTTTTTAAAGACTTTTCCCACTCGTTCCTTCCTTTTAAACGGCCCTGATAATTGGCCATCAAAAGATCGAATTTTGACTGAACCGGGGTTCCGCTAAGCAGTACCCGAAAAGATTCGGCTTTTTCTGACAATAGATCAAAATCCCCTTTTTGATAGATTTTAACCAAGTTTTGATAAATCTTTTCGGGAGTTTGGAAATCGGACTGACCAGATTCGTCTGGATTAGAAAGAATTTTAGCGTAGGGGGACTCAGGGTGGTCAGATAATATGCGATTATAGTATTGCTCTGCTTTTTGGGATAATTTTTTTTCGTTGATCTTATAAAGATGGTAAAGTGCAGGGGCTGCGATCTCATCGGGTGGATTCAGACTAATCAGATGGTCCAGTCGGTTTTGTGCCAATTTGTTGTTCTTAAAACTCTCTTTGTAAATCATCCCCAACTGTAAATAAGCATTCTGGTTCAACTTTTTGATACTGTCGATCTCTACTTTAGTCTGGGGCAATGCATTAACATAATTTTCGGGTTTTTCAACAAAAAAAGTTTCGATATTTATTTGTTCTTGTTCTTCGATCCCACTTGATTCATCGAGAATGGAACTAACCGCTGATGCAATGGCCCAGTTATCCAAATTAGGACGATCACCCCATGTGGAGCGAAATTTTTGTTGACCTTGAACCACAAGCTTAGGGTTATAAAAGTAAAAGGAGTTGGCCCGATTGCCTTTGTTAAAAAAGGGGAAGATTCCTTTATCTTCCTTAACAACCTTTGCCAACGCCTGTGCCTCTTTCTTTTCAATATAATTTTGGAAGTATTCTAATTGAGCCTTTTTGCTCAGTTTAGTTAGATAGAGTAAGCTGTCTGTTGTTAGGACTATGTTCTCATATTTGATAACACCATTGAGATTGTCCCTTTCTCTTTGCGTTCTCCTTTTTTCAATAGTTTCATCGGGTATAGTGCTGAGTAGACTGTCTAGATAGGCTCCTGTATAAACGTAATTACCTATTGCAAAATTAAAATTGGCCAAATCCCTGTAATTTGCCTTTTTGGTCGGTAAATCCAAATTTTCGGATTTTAATGATTGGTTGAGATAGTATTCGCCAAGACTGTCTTGATCTCGCTGAAAATAATGAATGCCAATAGCGCGATTGATCCAATGATCAAAAATATAGTTTTCATAATTTTTAGTAAGTTTTTGATATAGTTCTATGGGGTCCAAACTGTCGCGTATACTTCTGATCTGGAGTCTTTTGATTTGAGCATTGATCCAATATTTCCGGGGGGTTTTTCTTTTGAGTCCCACGACTTGTTCAAAGGCCAATAGGGCAGAATCCGGTTTTTTTAGCCTTTCATAGAGTTGCCCTGTGAGGAAGTAATATCGGCCTTTGATGCGGTTCTGTTTGGCCGTTAGAGCCGCATTCCTTAAATAGTAAACTGCTGAGTCTAATTGTTTAATGTTGATAAAGGCCTGAGATATAGCCGCGTTAGCCGGGCTGTGGAATTTACTGCTTGGAGTTATGGATCGGGCCAAGCTTCTTAGATTTTTTATAGCAAGTTCATTGTTCCTTAACCGAATGTTGGTTTTTTCGCGCCATATTCTCCCCTCTACATAGGTTTTACTATCGGCGTAATTTTCCAATAAATAATTAAATGCTTCCATAGCAGGAAAAAAACGTCTATCGTAGTAGCGGGCTTTTCCCAAAAGCAAATAGGCTTCATCAATTTTGTTATTGCGCTGTAAACCATCTATATTCATTGAGTGCTTTTGAATAGCTTTTACAGCTTTTTCCTCAGCACGGCCAAAACCTGGAACAATTGTTGTCTGATCCATACGCTCACCGTTAAGGGCTATGGGTTCGACCTCTAAGAGTTTGAAAA
>JAYPMF010000123.1:0-4901 GCA_038129785.1 Flavobacteriaceae bacterium | reverse complement strand
CTAATGGACTTGAATCGGTAATTCTTTTTCTCAATAATTGTAGTGCCTTCCTTTTTGTTTCACTCTTGCTTTTTTCTGACTTGTAATTATATTTTTCTTTTCGGGAGGCTGCATTGCCGAGAGCGACCGCTATATTTCTTAGCCATTGATGATAACCGATTCTAAGAATTGAACTTCCCGAATGTCGATCTCGAAATTCAGATTCAGTCCATGAAAATAAATCAACGAGTCTCGCATCATCAAGTCCATTGCGTGTATTAAAGTCAGAGACCTGAGCCACCTTGGCAAATTTATTCCATGGGCAAATAAGTTGACAGTCATCACAACCATATATCCGGTTGCCAATTAATGGCCTTAACTTTATTGGAATTATACCTTTGTGCTCAATCGTGAGATATGAAATACAACGAGTTGCATTTAACTTGTATGGGCCCAGAAACGCTTTCGTTGGGCAAATATCAATACAAGCCATGCAAGTACCACAATGATCTTTTACACTTGATTTATCAGTTTGCAGCGGGTAATCCAACAGTAACACACCTAAAAAGAATGTTGACCCGTGATCTTTATTAAGTAAAAGCGTATTTTTCCCTCTCCAACCGATTCCCCCAAGCACTGCCAATTCTATCTCAAAAATTGGAACTGAGTCGACACAGGCTCTATGACCGAATTCACCAGTTATCGAAGATATTTTATCCGCAAAATTCTTTAAATTTTTTTTTAAAACTTTATGGTAATCTCTCCCCCTTGCGTAAATCGAGACATAGCCGTTTTCTGGATTCTCAAGTTTTGTCAATTCAACTCTCTGCCAATCTTGCTTAGTTTCCCTGTTGAGGTAGTTCATCGCAACTACTATAGCGCTTTGAACTCCCGGTAGGATCTTGTCAGGTTCGTGAAAATATTGCAGTTTTTTTTCTAAGTATGTCATGTCACCATACATATTGGCCACTAGGTAGTCGTTATAATCTTGAGGGAGTTTGTTTAATCTTTTTAAATCATCTATTGCAAGAATGCCAACCGACGAAAACCCAGATTCATAACCTGATTTTTTTATTTTTTTGTTAATTTCTCGCGCAATCAAATTTTTGCTTTTTATATCACTCTTCATCGGTTTAAGATAACATCATGGATGAAAAAAACAAACTTGTTTATAAAGGGATTAAAGAGTCAGAGTTTGCGGTTTTAGCTACAAAGCTGCAGCGTTTAATTGAATCTGATACTTTGAATTATTTCTATTTTAGTGGAGAAATTGGATCTGGTAAAACTTCCTACATAAGAATTCTATTAAGACACATTGGTATAAATGAAAATATTAAGAGCCCAAGTTTCAACATGGTTGAACATTATGTGACAGAGAAAAAAACTGTTTATCATGTTGATTTATTTCGTATGGGAAATCCTACTGCTTGGCAAGATGGAGAGATTGGATCATTGTTTGAGGAAGAAAATACATTAATTTTTTTGGAATGGCCAGAAAAAGCAAAAGGGTTGCCAACTCCCGATGCTAGGCTAGAGATCTCGTTAGGAGAACACCACATTGAGAATAATAAACGAGATTTGTCAATCTACTTTAAAGAACCGGAACTTCTAGATAATAGATATTTTCTGCTGCCTAAATGATAAATAGAAGAAGCTTCGTATTACACCTTCCACTACTCCACTTCTTGTGCTTTCTACCAAAGGTTACACGTGGTTTCGAAATAGTGGCTGTTAGAATTTGGCCGAGCGAGGAATACACTAGACTGGCTATCGAGCATTTAGAAGAGAAAATGGAAATACAATACTCGAACGAAAAAAATCCAGACAGAATTATAATTAAAATTTTTAATATGAAAATAACTAAGAAAAATTTTAATAAACTAGCAAACATTAATTTAAAGAATACTCCTATAGAGGAAATAACTATCTTGGACTCCCCAACTAACGAGATAAAAATTATTTTTCACACCAACCCCTTAACACGAGCAAGGATTTCCTCTATACCTGCCATTGCGCATTACAGAGACAGACTCGTTATTGATTTTATTCCTGCAAAAAAAAAGGATGAGCTGCTAAGTTTTTTAGAAAATTACCAGAAAGAAAAAGGGCTTAACAAGAGAACAGAAAAACAACAAGAGGGTAAGAAGCCAATTATTATTGCAATTGATCCCGGTCATGGGGGAGAAGATCCAGGCGCAATCGGAAAAAAGGGGACCAGGGAGAAAGATGTGGTGCTAAAAATAGCTAAGCGACTCAAACGTAAAATTGAAAAGAATCCACGGTTTAAAGTTTTCTTGACAAGAAACGGTGATTATTTCATATCCCTGCGCAGCAGAATTAAAAAGGCTAAAAGAGCTGGTGCAAGCGTTTTTGTATCTATCCATGCAGACGCCTGGATACGACCTGATGCTAGAGGTGCCAGTGTGTATATTTTATCCGATAAAGGTGCATCTAGTGAGACTGCTAGGTGGATGGCAAAAAAAGAAAATTTGTCAGATCTTATTGGAGGAGAAATAATGAACAAAAATGATGAAATTGCTAAAACAATTTTTAATATGTCCACTTCAGCTCAAATAAAGAACTCTTTAATTCTAGGAAAAAAGGTTCTTGAGGAGTTGTCAACGATAAGTCATATACACAAAAAGACTGTCGAAGGAGCTGGTTTTGCTGTTTTGAAAAATCCCGACATACCTTCAATACTTGTTGAAACAGCTTTTATTAGTAACCCGCAAGAAGAGAATAGATTAAGAAATGGGCTTCACCAAGAAAAGATTGCAAGCGCTCTGAATGATGGAATCTTAACATTTGTGAAAAGTAGCAAATTAAGGTTTTAATAAAGTGAAGATTACTAAACTTTCTCAAAAACTAATTGATCAAATTGCTGCGGGTGAAATTGTAGAGCGACCGGCCTCGATTGTAAAGGAATTGTTAGAGAATTCAATAGATGCTGGAGCTGATAAAATATCTGTAAAAATTTTTGAGGGTGGGTCAAGGTTAATAGTTGTTTCGGACAATGGCACTGGAATTCAAAAAGATGATTTAGTTTTAGCAATCGAAAATCATGCGACAAGTAAGATATCAACACAAGAAGACTTGCAAAACTGCAACAGCCACGGTTTCCGCGGCGAGGCCTTAGCGGCAATAGCATCGGTGGCAAATATAAAAATCCGCTCTAAAGCGCACCATTCAGAGAACGGGTTTGAGTTGGTCAAGGCTAATGGGGACTGGGACGTCTTCTTGTCGCCCGGCCATAACGGCACTGATATTATCGTTGAGGACCTGTTTCACAATGTACCAGCCCGAAAAAGATTCCTCAAAAACAATACAACTGAATTTAAGCACTGCCAATCCATTTTTACCCAGCTAAGCCTTGTATACCCCAGAATTGAATTCAGCCTATTTCATCAAGGAAGGGATGTTTTGCTCCTCAAAAAATCCTCAGGACTGGGTAGATTTGCTGAGGTTTTTGAGCTTAAAGACACACAAGTTAAAGTTACCACTAGACAGTTTAAAGATTTAAAAATAAATTTATTCATTTCAACTAATCAAGAAGCTGGTAAAACCGTTCCTTTTTTTATCTATGTTAATAAGCGACCAATAAAAAATGCAACAGTTTCCCATGCAATAAAAAATGCTTTTAAAAACCGAGTTCATGAACTCCATAAACCATATTTGCTCATATTTATCACTATCCCCAATCATTTTATTAACTTTAATGTACATCCCAACAAAAAAGAAGTTCATTTTAAAAATAACAACGCTATTTATACAGCAGTATACTCAGTTATTTGTGATTTACTATCATCTAACGATCCTAGCGAGAGAAGGAACAAATTGATTTTCTCTAATTCAAAATTAGGATATGGCAGCAAAGCCGAAATAAAACCAGAAGTTGATACGCATCCATTGACAAAAAATTACTTGCTTCCAAAACTCGAACAAGTGTTTTCCAACCCTTCACTTATAGGAGGAATAAGCCAAAATAATGTTGAATATGAGTTAGGTTATCCAATTGGCCAACTAAATGACACCTATATACTTGCCCAAAATCCTAATGGGCTCATTATCATTGACACGCATGCAGCGCACGAAAGAATATTGCTAGAGGAACTAAAAAAGAATAATAACCAAATATACTGCCAAAAATTAGCTATCCCAGAATGCATTGATTTTGATGAAGGAAACTTAAAGTTATTTAAAAACCGTATAGAAATAATTAATCAGTATGGATTTCAGGTAAAAATAGTTGGAGAAACAACTCTTATCATCGAAGGAATACCAGAAATTTTAACCGGAAAAAAATATACAGTTGCTTTGCACGATATAGTAGAAGGAATTGTACGTTTGGAATCCGTATCAAGTATTGCAGAGACTGTTGATGAGATATTGGGAAATATTGCATGTAAATCTGCAATAAAGGCTAACCGTAAATTAACTATTACGGAAATAGAATACATTTTAAGGAAAATTGAATCTACTGCAAATGGAGGTATCTGTAATCACGGGAGACCAACCTGGATAGAGCTATCAATGAAATCTCTAGATAAGCTTTTTTATAGAGGCAAGTAGATCAATGGGCAGTAAAATTTTATGTATTACCGGACCCACTGCATCTGGAAAATCAAAGCTTGCCATGCATTTTTGTAAAATAAAAAAACAAAATAAGTTTCAAATTATAAGTATGGATTCTGCACAAATATACAAGGGAGTAGATATATCATCTGCAAAACCTTCAAAGAAAGAAATGTCAGAGGTACCCCACCACTTGATAGATATTTGCGATCCCACAGAAACGTACTCCGCTGCAAGATTTTTGAAAGATACAAAAAAACTTATCAAAGAGATTACTGATAATGGTGGGACCCCTATAATAGTAGGAGGTACAATGATGTACCTACAGAGACTCATCCACGGAATTGCAA
>JAYPMF010000122.1:0-4990 GCA_038129785.1 Flavobacteriaceae bacterium | reverse complement strand
ATCCACTACTAACCAAAAGAGCGCAGTTTATTTTTCATACCCTGTGGGAATTAGCTAATAGAGAGGACCGTATTAGACTTAACTCAAACAAGAAATACCTAAACATCGATAAAAACGGCAGGTAACTTGATTACTCTCAAATCACTCTACTAGCTTATAAAATCAGTTGAGGGTAAACAGAAAATTTCAGTTATTTAGTTATTTTCAAGTGGTGAGTTGCAAGATTATTATAATTTTGGATAATCATGCTGAAAAATATATTGTTTACTGTTTTATTTTTTTTAGCCCTTCCATCTAACGCGCAAGAAGACCCTTTTCCAGTTGATTCACTACCTTATGATGCAATAATTAATTCTACTTTGGGCGGTAAAAGAATGAAATATTTTGGCAAACTAGACTTAACCCTAAGTCAAGCTTATTTTGAAAATTGGGTCTCTGGAGGGGAAAACGCGTTTAATGGAGTCCTACACCTTGATTATAATTTCAATTATTCCAATAGAAAAGGATGGGTTTGGGACAACAATATGATGATTTCTATAGGAGGAAACAAAACATCTAGCAGCAAAATCCTAAAAAAAGCTGATGACAGATTTGAGATCAATTCTCAACTTGGAAAACAAATTAACCAATTTTGGAACTACGCAGTTTATTTAAATTTTAAAACTCAAATATTACCTGGTTTTAGATACTATACAGAGAACGGGATTGAAAAAAAAGAAAAATCAACCCGCATATTTTCTCCTACCATTATGCAGTTCTGGATTGGATGGTATTACAAAAAGAACAGTAATTCTTGGCTAAACTTATCTCCATTATCAGCCAGAGGAATTCTTGTAGGTGCTGCTTATACTCGAAATCTCCAAGAGGGTCAAAAATATTTTGGTGTTGAAAAAGGAAAAACTAGCCTAATTAATTTAGGAGGATCTATCAATGGTTTTATTAAGTTATCTCTGATGGATAATATCACTATTGAAAACAAATTCAATGTTTACGCTAATTACATTGAAAAAATTCAAAATATTGATTTTGAATTCAATACCATTCTCAGAATGAAAGTAAACAGAAGAATTTCCTCTAATCTAATAGCTCATTTCCTTTATGACGACGACTTGATGGGAAGGTTACAAATTAGAGAATTATTTGGAGCTGGACTGAGTATTGACCTGTAAGTCCCTGACCATGTCACGAAACCAATTCAATTGGTAATAGCTTAGAAAAATATTATAAACCTCCCCCTGACCTCTTGGTTCCAATTCAGCTAAAATATTTTTCTCTTTATGGGCCAACCTCATATAAGGTTTGTTTATTATTTTGGTTAAAGGATTTTCCCAATCAGCCTGGGCATAAACCAACTCAAATCCTTGAGATTCAAGAAATTTTTTTGAAATTTTAAGTAAATTTTTAGTTTTATTGAGATTGAGATTCGATTTACTCCAAATTGTTATGTGAATCAATTCATTTTCTTCAAAAACTAGAGAACCCCTTCTGAGAATGAAAGTATTGGCAGTACCTAAATTAATTGCGTTGAATTTTTTTTTATTTTTCTTAAGCAATGAAAATGCCTCTTTTTTTGACATTTTGTAAGTAAAGTCATCAAACAATAAAGACTGCGCATTAATCGTTAACACTCCAAAAAAAATCATTAAAAAGGAGATGGTTTTTTTCATCAAATGACCTACTTTAAATCCATAACGTAAAAATCAGAAACTTCTTATATACTCATTTACATAATAACATATAACTTAAAAATTGAAATTTGAGATTTAGGATTTTCAATAAATAGTATTTTAAAATGGTTAACTACAATGATCACAGGAAATATTGGTCTAAGTTTGTCTTTTATGAAAGACTCTAAATAATAAAAAAGGTTGCAAAATGCAACCTTTTTTTTGGGTGGAAGACCGGTTTCGAACCGGCGACCTCTAGAACCACAATCTAGCGCTCTAACCAGCTGAGCTACAACCACCATGAACGTGAGCAAATTTAATGACTTTTTAATATAATTTATAGTAAGCTCTCAAAATTTTCAACGGCAAGCAATCGTTTGGAGGTAAAGCCTTCCCCTGAATCTTTAAAAATTAATCTGCCCATATTTTTGGCACGCGATTCCACACTATCTAAAAAATTAAGAGTACTAATCGGGGTTTGTGGTCCTTTATCGTTTTCACTGTAAAATTGAGTTTTATAAGCCTTTACAGCCCTCATTTTTTGATCCAAAAAACCTGAAATATTTACAACAAAATCTGGTGCAAGTTCATCCCACTGTATGTAGTGAAAAACATGATGGGGTCTATAAGCAGCCTGCTTGCTACCCTTACCGTCAAAAGTTTCAATGCGTTCCAATCCACTCAGAAAACAAGCATGACTAACTAGGTCTGAGGCCTTGGCATGATCTGTATGCCTATCTTTAATAGCATTACATAAAACTACAACAGGCTTATGTTTTCTCAACACTTGAATTACTGCCATTTGATGATTTTTATCATTAATTATAAAAGCATCTTCGAAATTCAAATTGTATCTAAAGCTAACTCCCAAAATCTTAGAAGCAGCTATAGATTCCTTGGAACGAATATTAGGTGTTCCTCTAGTGGCCATTTCACCTTCGGTAAGGTCAATAATTCCAACTTTTTTCCCACCAGCAACTGCTTTGGCTAAAGTTCCGCCACATCCTAACTCAACATCATCGGGGTGGGCACCGAAAGCTAAAATGTCTAACTTCATAAATCTTAATTTAGGGCCATCACACCATTTTCCACCCAATTGATAACCTCCTCACTCATAGGAGATGTTCGGGGGGTGATAATTCTTTGTAGTTTACCGTCTTCACCGATTAGGTATTTTTGAAAATTCCAAGATACCTTAGAACTTTTGTATCCATTTTTAGGTGCCTGTGTTAGAAATTGATATAAAGGGTGCATGTTACTCCCTACGACCTTTATTTTACTCATAATAGGGAAAGTAACGCCATAATTATTCTCACAAAAAGCAGCAATCTCTTTGTTACTTCCTGGTTCTTGCCAAAGGAAATCGTTGGCTGGAAAACCAACAACGACAAAACCAGAGTCTTTATAACGATCATAAAGCTTCTGTAGTCCTTTGTATTGTCCAGTCAAACCACATTTGGAGGCTGTATTGACAATCATGATTTTTTTTCCTCTTAAATTTTCAAAATCAAAAATATTTCCTTTAATGTCCTTGACTTTAAATTGATAAATAGTTTGATCCATAGCATTATAGTTTTGGCAAAAAACAAGATTATTAATTAAAACAAATGATATAAAAAGGGCTAACTTTTTCATAGCACAAATTTCGGCTTTTATTTTGTTAAAAAAAAATGAAAAATTGTTAAACAAAAAATTAATGTATTTCAGCCGATAATTGTGCCTCTAAAAGTTTTTGACAAATCGGTTCCAATTCTTCATAAGAACCTGTTTTTACAACACATTTTCCAGAATAGTGAACGATATAAGCGCATTGTTCAGCTTGTTCGTAAGTATGGTCACAATAAGCTACTAGCGTATTAATGACATGATCAAAGGTATTGACATCATCATTGTACAAAATTATCTTATGCTCCCTTTTAACCTGAGTAAGAACTTCTAGTTCATTTTCTTTTTCTATTTGCGGTTTATCATTACTCATGTTTGGTAAAATAGGCAGCTACCCAATTTTTTTTTTCTAAATTACGAATAAATCTAAATCCCTCTCTTTGACAAGCATTTTGAATCATACCCAAATCTTCAAAATAAAAACCACTCAATAATAAGTCCCCTTCCGGAACTAAAATATGCCCATAATCACTAATTTGTTCCAGAAGCACATTGCGATTGATATTGGCTAAAACCATGTCGAAAGTATTTTTCAGTGGAACAGTATTGCTAAATTCTGTTTTGGAGTTAAGACATTTATTTAATTCCAAATTCTCTTGAGTATTTTCTACACACCAAGGGTCATTATCCACAGCAAGAACAGCCCTCGCCCCCTTTTTTTCAGCCAAAATACCCAAAACTCCAGTACCTGAACCCATATCCAAGACACTTTTGTTGTTACAGTTAAGATCCAATAAAAAGGAAATCATCATCTGAGTCGTTTCATGATGTCCGGTGCCAAAACTCATTTTGGGTGTGATCACCAGTTCGTATTCT
Organism: Flavobacteriaceae bacterium; assembly: GCA_038129785.1. GTDB lineage: Bacteria > Bacteroidota > Bacteroidia > Flavobacteriales > Flavobacteriaceae > UBA8316. The sequence goes on along the minus strand of JAYPMF010000122.1, from coordinate 842 downwards.
ACATTTTCAGGGGGATGGAAATCAGTCCTGACCACGCAATGCTCCCCTACCATTGTCGGTGAAAAATTCTCTTCCCACCGACGGTTCCAATTTTGTGGAGGGATGACTTTGGTTTCCCATTTAATATTAAGCCCATGAATTTCAAAAACATCTATTTTTAAAAAATCTTTTTCCCGAAAATCATTTTTAGGGATATAAGCTTTGAAACCATGAGAACTGTAGACAAAGCTTTCAAAACCCAACAAGCCCATTTGAGCAATCATAACATCTCGCCAAGGGTCATTTGGGGTGAGCCTAAGATCGATTTCTAAATAGGCTACCGCCATTTATACCGATTGAATAATGGCAGCAAAATCCTCTGCATTTAGTGCGGAACCACCGATCAGTCCTCCATCCACGTCAGGTTGAGAAAAAATAGCCGATGCATTTGCTGGTTTTACACTTCCTCCGTAGAGAATAGGAACTGCATCTGCTAGATTCTGATCGTATTTTAAACAGATCAGACCTCTAATAAAAGCGTGCATTTCTTGTGCCTGTTCTGGTGATGCAGTCTCCCCTGTTCCAATAGCCCATACTGGCTCATAAGCTAAAATAATCTTGGACCACCTTGAGGGTTTCAAACCAAAAAGAGCTGTTTCCAATTGAGTTCGGACCACTTCAAAATGACGTTCCTTTTTACGCTCCTCAAGCTCCTCACCAAAGCAAAAAACAACTTCCATATCATGTGTAAGTGCTTTTTCAACATTTTGCTTTTTTTTGGGGGCAAAGCAAGCCAAGCCAAGCCAACCCAAGCCAAGCCAAGCAAGCCAAGCCAAGCCAAGCAAGCCAAGCAAGCCAAGCAA
>JAYPMF010000121.1:0-5067 GCA_038129785.1 Flavobacteriaceae bacterium | reverse complement strand
GAGATAACCTGTTCATATCCGGCCTTACTTTGTGCAGCTTTTAGAAAATCTTCTAACCTTCCTCTTAGAGCAGCTCCCTTGGGTAACCACAACGGTAAGCCTAGCCCCACTTTTTGAGAAAAAGTGAATAACTCCAATTCTTTTCCCAGTTTTCTATGATCACGTTTTTTGGCTTCTTCCAGCAATTCAAGGTATTGGTTTAACTCTTTTTGTTTGGGAAATGAAATGCCATAAATTCTGGTCAGTTGTTTGTTGTTTTCGTCTCCTCTCCAATAGGCTCCTGCAACATTCAAAAGTTTAACGGCCTTAATGAATCCTGAATGTGGAATGTGTCCTCCCCTGCACAAGTCTGTAAAATCAGCGTGATCACAAAAGGTGATGGTTCCGTCCTCTAGATCTTCAATGAGTTCGATTTTATAGGGATTTTTATCTCTTCGGTAAAAATCTAGTGCCTCCTCTTTGGTGGCAGATCGCATTTTGAATTCAAAATTTTGTCGGGCAAATTCTAAAAACTTTTTTTCAATGTCTACTAGTTCTTTTTCAGTTATAGAATGATCTTCAAAATCAACATCGTAATAAAATCCATTTTCGATCGCGGGCCCGATAGTGAGTTTAGCTTTTGGGTAAAGAAAAAGAATAGCTTGTGCCAATATATGGGCAGAAGAATGCCAAAAGGCATTTTTTCCTTGATTATCAACCCAAGTAAACAATTGTATTTGGCCATCATTAAATAAGGGTGTGGACGCCTCAACGATTTGTTCATTAAATTTTGCAGACAGAACATTTCTTGCCAACCCCTCACTTATATTTTTTGCCACCTCGAGCACAGTGGTTCCGGCTTTGAAGTTCCTGGTGGAGTCGTCTGGAAATTTTATTTGTATCATACGACAAAAATTCAGAGCAAATATAGTTTACTCCTCCGAGTGATACAATTTTTAAAAGGTCTTAGTTTTTTTATCACCCAGAAGGGCGTTTATTAAAATTTTGATAGCCCAAAACCCATATATGATTGCAGAAATACTCAAACTTATACCCAGTGCAAGAACAGGCCAAAAAAAGGGATGTTCCTGATTTTTGAAAGCTTGATGGACAATGACTGGTGCAACAAAGCATATAATAATAAAGGTCCCAATTTTGAGCAACCCTCTTTTTAATTTTTTTGTGTTCACTGATAATTTTTTATGGCATCTCGGATGCTTTTGTGCTCATCAATTAGTGCACCAGCTGTTTTTCTATCTATACTCAATTCTTCCATAAGAATTCTAGTGGCCCTATCCACGAGTTTTGTGTTTGTCATTTGGATATCAATCATCTTATTTCCTTTGACTCTCCCTAATTGGATCATACTAGAAGTGGTGATCATGTTAAGGATTAATTTTTGGGCGGTTCCTGCTTTCATTCTGGAGCTTCCTGTTACAAATTCAGGTCCAACGACGACTTCTATAGGGAAGTCAGAAAACTCTGTAATGGGGCTTTTTGGGTTGCATGTAATACATCCGGTTGCAATTCCGTTTTCTTGACATTTTTCAAGCGCACCCACCACATAAGGTGTGGTTCCTGAGGCAGCAATTCCGATTACAAAATCATTGTGATCGGGTTGGTGATGCTGTAAATCTTTCCATCCTTGAATGGGATCATCCTCAGCATTTTCTATGGATCTATGAAGTGCATCAAGCCCTCCAGCAATGATTCCTGAAACCATTTCTGGACTGGTTCCGAATGTAGGAGGACACTCAGAGGCGTCCAATACTCCCAGCCTGCCACTGGTTCCTGCACCCATGTAGAATAATCGACCACCTTCTTTCATTTTTAGAACCAAATGATTTATCAGGTCTTCGATTTTATCAAGAATAACTCCAACAGCACTGACTGCTACCTTGTCCTCCTGATGTATACCGATCAAAAGTTCATTGGTTGATTTTGTCTCCAGGGAATCGTAGTTTGAGTCTTTTTCAGTTATTTTTTCAAATTTCATCAACTTATAATTCCAAACCAACTGAGTATTTATCGAAGTTTCGCTTCTAAGTTTTCTTTTAGTATATTAAGAAATTTCTGAGTGGTCAGATAATGAGATTCGTTAAGATTTTCCTTGTGAATGAGTAAGGCTAAATCTTTTGTCATTTTTCCACTTTCAATTGTTTCGATACAAACAGTCTCCAAGGTCAGACAGAAATCAATAAGAGGTTGATTGTTGTCCAATTTACCCCTGTGTGCCAATCCTCTGGTCCATGCAAATATCGAGGCAATGGGGTTAGTAGAAGTTTCTATTCCTTTTTGGTGCTGTCTATAATGTCTTGTAACGGTTCCATGAGCAGCTTCTGCTTCCATGATTTTTCCATCTGGAGTGACCAAGGTCGAGGTCATTAGTCCCAAGGATCCAAACCCTTGGGCAACAGTATCAGACTGGACGTCTCCATCGTAATTTTTACATGCCCAAACAAATCCTCCTTTCCATTTCATTGCCGCAGCAACCATATCATCGATCAAACGATGCTCATAGGTAATGCCTGCATCCTGAAATCTATCTTTGAATTCACTATCAAAAACTTCTTGAAAGATATCTTTAAAGCGTCCATCGTAAGCCTTCATTATGGTGTTTTTAGTAGAAAAATAGAGAGGCCATCTTTTATCCAATGCTCGGTTCATGCAAGACCGCGCAAACCCGTAAATAGATGATTCAATGTTGTACATGCTCATGGCAACACCACCCTCCTGAAAATCGTAAATCTCCCAAGTAGTGGTATCGCTCCCATCCTCGGGGGTAAAGGTCATGGTAAGTTTTCCTTTACCCGATATGATAGTATCTGTGGCCTTATACTGATCTCCAAAAGCGTGCCTGCCGATACAAATGGGTTTGGTCCAGCCTTGAACATAGCGTGGTACGTTTTTCATTATAATTGGTTCTCTAAAAACGGTTCCGCCAACAATATTTCTAATAGTTCCATTGGGTGAGCGGTACATTTTTTTGAGCCCAAACTCTTTTACACGATCTTCATCAGGGGTAATCGTGGCACATTTTATACCCACTTTATATTTTTTGATGGCCTCTGCAGCATCAATGGTAATTTGATCATCTGTAACATCTCTTGAAACTATACTAAGGTCATAATACAAAAGTTCGATATCCAAGTAGGGAAGTATCAGTTGTTCTTTGATAAATTTCCAGATGATCCTAGTCATTTCGTCACCGTCAATTTCAACGACCGGATGCTCGACTACAATTTTCGACATTTTGAATTCAATTTAGTTTAGACAAATATAATGAAGGATCAGCATAGTTAGACCTTGGATGTGTGATTTTTGTGATACAAAAAAACCGCTTTAATGCGGTTTCTTTATTTATTGCTCCTTAATTCTAGCTTTCTTACCTCTAAGTTCTTTGAAGTAATAAATTCTTGAACGTCTTACTTTACCTTTTTTGTTAACTTCAATTTTCTGAACGGTGGGAAGATTGATTGGAAAAATTCTTTCCACTCCAATAGTTCCTGACATTTTTCTGACGGTGAAGGATTTAGAAAGCCCTTGTCCTTTGATTTGAATAACTACACCTCTAAAAAACTGTATTCTTACTTTTTCCCCTTCTCGAATTTCATAATAGACAGTTATAGTATCTCCGGCAGAAAACTCTGGAAACTCTTTTTTTTGGATAAATTCTTCTTGAACGAAATTAACTAGTGCTTCCATTGATTTGATTTGGACAGGTCTGGTTTTACTGGGTGCAAATTTAAAACAATTTTTGATTTAAACAACTTCCATGTCATGTTAAAGCAAAAAAATTAATCGGAATTGTCTATTAAGTCTGGTCTAATTTGTTTGGTTTTTTTTAAGGCTTGGTTTTCTCTCCAGTTTTCTATCTCTGGAGTGTTTCCTGAGGTTAGTATTTTTGGAACTTTCCAGTCTTTATAGGTTGCAGGACGTGTGTAGATTGGTGGTGCCAATAATCCGTCTTGGAAACTATCAGATAAAGCAGAGGATTCATCTCCCAACACACCTGGAATAAGTCTAATAATGCTGTCGCACAAAACCGCTGCAGCCAATTCACCACCGGAGAGAACAAAGTCACCTATCGAAATTTCACGAGTGATTAAATGATCCCTTACCCTTTGGTCTACCCCTTTATAATGTCCACATAGGATGATGAGGTTTTTTTTGGTTGACAGATTATTGGATATACTTTGGTTAAGTTTTTCACCATCGGGCGTAAGGTATATGACCTCATCGTATTTTGTTTCTTTTTTGAGTTGGCTGATACAACGGTCTATGGGTTCGATCTTCATGACCATTCCTGCCCCACCTCCAAAGGGATAATCGTCTATCTGTTTTTGTTTATTCTCAGCATAATCTCTGAGCATATGGAAATTAACCAATACCTTTTTTGCTTCAATGGCACGTTTAAGGATAGATGCCTCGAATGGACTCTTGAGCAGTTCCGGAAAGAGAGTAATAATATCTATCTGCATATAATGCAAAGATTTTACAAATAAAAAAGCTACCAAAACTTTTGGAGACTTTTTATAGGTTTGTTTTATTAATACTGATGGTTTTACTTGAAAAAAAAGCTAATTACTTTAAAGCCTATCGCAGGATAAAAAAATGAGCTGTAGCCTAACTTTAATAGCTATTATTTCTTTAAAATTTCGTTTATTCTACCATTTAATTTGCCAAAACGCAATATTGTTTATGTTGATTTTATCATATAAGCGATTAAATCAAAATTTGTTCATTGCAAAAGTCAGGATATGGAATCCATTAATGTATAATTTTTTAAAATCTTGGTAATTAATCAATCATCCTTTTAGGAACCCATTATAATTTTGGAAAAAGTTAAATTAATAATTTAGTTGATATATAATGTACTTTAAAAGTTAATACTCATTCCTAAGTAAAAATTTCTCATTGGAGCAGGTTCGTAATATCTTTTACCGAAAGCATTGATTCGAATGTTGTCAAAATAGGCTGTATCGAGTAGATTGTTGATTCCACCAAAAAAGGAGATATTGTCATAGGACTTCCAAACCCGGATATTGGCCAATAAGTAGTCGTCAACTAATGTTTGGTTATCATCGT
>JAYPMF010000120.1:0-5081 GCA_038129785.1 Flavobacteriaceae bacterium | reverse complement strand
TCTATTCTTTCACCATTATTTTTTTGAAATAAATAGCTGTCTTCTAAAGAAAAAGTTATTCCTACCTCTTTGTCAAAATCAGCTTCAAAATCTGAAGACATTTTCACCACCATAGATTGTTCACCAAGATTAAGATTTACAAGGGTATGATCACCCGCCTGCTCAGTAGTAAAAACTTTTGCATTAAAATGCCCCTTGTCTTTTTCTGTAATGGACGCGTGTTCTGGTCTGATGCCTAAAAGGGCATTCTGCTTTTCAAGATTCTCATTCAGTCCAAATTTTCTTCCTAAAATATTCATTTCATTATTTTCTATAGTTCCATCAATGAAGTTCATTGCTGGAGAACCCATGAATCCAGCAACAAATACATTTTTGGGATTACCATAGATTTCCTTAGGAGGAGCAATCTGTTGTAATACCCCTTCATTCATTATCGCAACTCGATTTGCTAAAGTCATAGCTTCAACCTGATCATGAGTTACATAAACGGTGGTAATCCCCATTTCATGTTGCATTCTTTTCAGTTCAGTTCGCATATGAACCCTTAATTTTGCATCTAAATTTGAAAGGGGCTCATCCATTAAAAATATATCAGGTTGTCTTACAATGGCTCTTGCTAATGCAACTCTTTGTCTTTGTCCGCCTGAAAGTTGCCGAGGATATCGATCTAAAAGATCTTCCATATGAACCTGTTTTGCTGCATCAAATATAGCTTTATCACGGGCATCACCACTTATCTTCCTTACCTTCAACGGAAATGCAATATTTTCACTGACTGTTTTATGGGGGTAAAGAGCATAGGATTGAAAAACCATCGATATATTTCTGAACTTAGGTAATTTATTAGTGACTACTGAATCACCAATTTCTATTTCTCCACTATCGACAGATTCTAAGCCAGCAATCATTCTTAGAGCTGTTGTTTTTCCGCATCCGGAAGGACCAAGAAGAACAACAAATTCCCCTTTCTCCACTTTAAGTGATAAATCTTTAACAACATGATTATCGCCAAAACTTTTATTAATATTATTTAAAGTTAAGTTTTTGGTGTGTGAAATTGATTGTATGTTATCCATTTTATCCTTTAACTGCACCGAGCAAAACGCCTTTTGTGATAAATTTTTGAAGAAAAAATGCCATGGTAATTACTGGTATAATCATAATAATGATGACTACACACATGTTCCACCATAGAATCCCTCTATCCTGTGTTATTTGTGCTGAAACCATAATAGGTAATGTCTGCGCTTTGGAAGTAGATAAAAATGAAGCTAAAAGATATTCGTTCCATGAAAGAATTAAAATCAGTAAGGTTGTAGCTGCAAGTCCCTGCTTGCATAGTGGCAAAATAATATCCCAAAAAATATATAAACGTGAAGCACCATCTAATTGAGCACTTTCTTCAAGGTCAATAGGAATCGTTAGAACAAAATCATGAATAAGCCATACAACTATAGGCAAATTAACTACAGCATAGGTTAGTATCATTGCTATATGTGTATCCAACAAACCTATCCTTTGAAACATAATATAAACCGGCAGGACAACAACTACCGGTGGGAGAATTCTTTGCGAAATAACCCAAAATAATATATCTGCATTGCCTATTTTTCCCTTTATGAAAAAAAACACACCGACACCTAAAGTCATGAACAACATTATACTAGCCAATACCTGACCATTTTCTTCAAAAAAAGAATTGATATTTACTGATAAAAACAAGAAACAAGTGGCAGAGATCAATGCAATTAATGTAATAGATTTGAAAACAAATGATATATTTGTTTTTAATAGTGCCCTCCAAAGAAAATAGAACAATACCAAACCCACAGCGGTCCCTAAACTCCAATCAACAGAATATTTTCCAACAATCACGAAAGCCGAAGCCATAATCATTACGAATAAAAAAATAGTCCTAAAGTTAGGTGCATATTTTATTCTTGCCAAAGCATACGCAGCTAGCGAACCAACTATAATACTCAAAATTGTTGAGAAAAATGAAATAATTATTGAATTAAAATATGAGTGGTAAGTATCTTCTGAATCAACAAATAAAATATTTTCCCAAGCATGCAGACTTGGATTAAAATCGATCCAGGGCAAATAGGTTGGATAAAATTTTACATCCTCTGGCAATTTAAAAGATGTAATAAAAAGCCAGTAAATGGGGAAAATGACAATTATTGCCCATACTATCAGAAAAAAATATGAAACAACTTTTCCCCCTAATGAAGTTTCACCTATTTTTTTAGGTTCAAACAATTTAGATACTTGCATTATATTTACAACTGATTTGCCTGTGAATATTTACGGATCACGAAATTAAAGAATGATACACAAATGATAACGGTCACAAAAAGGAGAGTGTAGGCCACGGCAGAGGAACCGCCAAAATCCAGTGCTCTCCATTGAGTCCAGGAATGCATAGTCAAGGTCTCTGTCGAGATTCCTGGCCCCCCACTTGTCATTACAAGAGGGATATCTACTAATTTAAATCCCTCAATCCATCTAATTAAGACAACTGTACCAGCAACAGGAGCGATTTGAGGCCAAATCACATCTTTGAAAATTAACCACTTCCCTGCCCCATCAACATCAGCAGCTTCAACTAAGTCTTTTGATACTGTATCTAAAGCCGCAACCAAAACAATAAATATAAATGGAATCCACATCCATGCATCAGCAATCATGATTATTGTCCTAGCAGGCCATGCTAGAGAACCCCATGCTAAATCTCCGAATCCGAATGATTGCCATATCCCACTTAAAGGGCCTCTATTCATATCAGCTAACATCCTCCACTGATAAGCAATACCAACTGGAGTAATCATCAAGGGCATAAAAAATAAAATTCTAAAAAAAGTTCTTCCCTTTAGATTCATTGAGCATATATAGGCTAGACCCAAACCAATTAAAAACTGAATCGAACAACCAAAGATGACATAAATGATAGTCATAGGAAGAGTTCCAAAGTTATTACCACTGAATAAGGTAACTGAAAATAGGATAGTGACTGAAAAAATAAAAGCAGCACTTATCACTCTTCCAATAAAGCCAATTAATTTAAAATCTTTTTTTGTATAAGAATACAGCCACCAGAGTAGTGCGGATAACATTACTAATATTAGACACCATCCTAAAGCACTGATCGCTTCAAAAGTACCCAGTAAGTGATATTGTTCCGAGCCAAAGAAAATTTTCTTAAAATTTCTAAAACCAACAAATCTCATATTATAACCCCCAGCCCTTGGTCTTACTCTGGTAAATGAAATAACCAAAGATGCGATTAGGGGGAAAACTGAAAAAATCAGGATAAGAAGCACCGCTGGAGTGATAAACAGTCTTCTGGACTGCTTATCTATCCATTCGTTAAGTGTTTTCATTTTATTTTGCCGGCCCGTAGGCCGGCATATTGAGAAATTGATTAACTAGAATGCAGCACGTAATCCAAGTGTCGCACGATAGAGATTCATTTGTTTTTTCATTCCAAAATCATCAGTCACCTCTTCCCATTTTTCTTCTATATTCTCCATGGTCTGTTGAGCACTGATTTCTCCTGCAAGGAATCTTGCAACTTCAGTATCCAAGATCACGCTCGTATATTGAGCCGCACCTGGAATTCTTAAATCTGAAACGAAATTTGGATTATTCAGACTTTCTTTAAGTCCATTCAAATATGAAGCAGCTGAAGATCTAGTAAAACCAGCTTCCAGCCAATTATCCACATTGTTGAACTGTGAATAGCGGTATGGATTAAAACCTGTCCAACCTTGAGTGACATCAACATTTGACTGCTCAGGTGCATTCATATAAGAGAACAACTCGTAAGCTGCTTTGATCACTTTTGAATCAGCGTTTTTATTAATGTAACCTGACCAACCACCAAACGCTCCAAATGGAGCATGGTTTACGCCATTAATTGCATGAGGACAAAGAGTCGGATTACAATTTTCAAGCCTGTTTGTGTCTCGATTCCATACACGAGTCGATCCAGGCATCTGGCTTGCGCCCCATAGGTTTCTGACTACATCACTATCCAGTGCCAAAGGTGAAGTGTCTCCCCATTCAATGAGCATCGCACATCTTCCCTTCAAGTACATAGATCGTACGTCAGCGATATCCATGTTGAGTTCATCAGGTGGACCATAATCCCCCATCTTCTTATAGACTCTGAGTCCTTCTGCAAATCCAGGATTGTTGATAAGTGGTTTTCCTGTATCAACATTAAAGAATACACCTTGTGATGTCCCTTTAGTTTGAATGAAGGGAGCTGCAACAGACCAGATGGTGAAATAGCTTTGTGCTGCACGTCTCTTAAAAGCACATGATGCATAATCTGGTTCACCATCACCGTTGTAATCCTTACCATGGATGGCTTCTGCAACCTTAAACCACTCATCCCATGTTTTGGGAGGTTCCTGACTAAAACGATTCAATACATCTGTTCTGTAATAGAACATATGAAAATCACCATCGAGAGTCAGGGTATAAGTTTTACCGTTAACTTTTTGATTGAATTCCCTGAAATAAGGCGTGATATCATCGATTTTCAGGCCAGGATCATTTGCCACAAAATCACTCAGATCTGCGACAAGTCCCATATCAACCAGTTCTGGTACCCAAGCCGACGAAGTAACAGCTGCATCAAGTGAATTGGTCCCTTGAGTCCAATCCGCCAAGATTTTTGGGAACAATTCGGCATATGGCAGTTCTTCAACAATGACTTTTGCACCAGTCATTTGAGTGAACTCCTTACCCCGCTTATCGATAGCTCCAGAAATAACTGGACCTGGTCTGGAGAGTACTCTGATGGTTACACCATCATATTTTTTTGCCGAAGCAAACCCTGCCAACATAACGATTGGAATAAAGCATCCAATCATTTTAAAAATAATTTTTAACATATTAATTCTCCTAAATTTAAAAGCATTTAAGAACAAACTATTTAATGAAAATAGTTTGGTTCAATTACAAAAAAAGACTTGTTTTATGATTGCTTCATTGGCGCTCCTAATAAAGATTTTTGATTATTCAAGATTGGCATGATTTTTAAACATCGTTTCAGAATCAAGGCCCAATCT
>JAYPMF010000119.1:3858-5281 GCA_038129785.1 Flavobacteriaceae bacterium | reverse complement strand
GTCTTCTGTGTCGTTATCTGTTGATACCGTGTGCAGCGTTTCTAAAATTTGGGATTTTAGGCGTTCTCTAGTTTGGTTATTTGAAAATAATTGAGTAATTTTTTCCTTGCATTTTTGTATTATCGATTCATAGTTTTTGTTGATTTGTTGATGTGTTATTTTTGTGTCGCATGTGTAATTAACAAAAGTCCCATCTTTCTTATAAGTTATAGAAATATCTGGTGTAATTTGCGATACTATAAGGCCTCCCTCATTTTGCTCCATAGTGTTTTTCGTAATGCTACATGATGGTAACAAAATAAAAATTAATAATGATGGGAAAATTTGTTGGTACATACTACGAAAAATCTGTTAATAATCCAGATAGCAATGATATGAACAATACAACCGATAAAAAAAACAAAACGATATATAGAATAATCTTAATAAAATTGTTTTTCTTTCCGCTATCTTTTTTATTTGCTTTCAATAATTATTTTCCTTTAATTTTTTAAGTTTATGATTTAAATGATTATAATACCTAAAACTTTTAACAAATAAACTTACAAATCACCATAAGGGGTAAAAATATGAGTAGTAATGTTGTTGATGGGCTGTTGGAGGTTCTTTCCGATGAGGGATTGGGGTTGAATCACATAATAATGATTGATGAAAATGGAACCCATTACCGTATCCAAAATTTAAATATAAAGGAAATCTTGGAGCATAAAGAAAGCAAAATGCTTTTTGTAAATATCCAGAAGATTATATAAAAACGGTAAATATTGTTCGGCAATTTGAGCCTTTGTAAAATTAATTCACGTATTCATAAAACGATTAAGTTTAAGTACTAGTAATTTTATAACTTTCCATCGAGTCCCATCTGGTAATACTTGTGAACTATTCTGTCTTGATTCTCAAGGAGCCAGTCAATGGTTGGCTCACCGTTTATTGCTTTTGTAATTGCTTGAGCAGTAGCTTTCCTATGGATATCAAAAAGTATTTTATGGTCAAGGTTTGTGTCACTAGCAACGGAAGGATTTAACCATACAGAAACTATAATTCCTAATTTGTCTACATCCTCTTTCGGGATAACATTAGATCGAACACAGTCTAGAACACCATTTGCAATTGCTCCTTGTACTGTTCCCATGAGTATATTAGTGTACTTGCTGCTTTTCACTGTAACTTTGCTGACCATAATTGTTGCTGGTTTAACCATAATGTCAGTATTCATTATTGCTAGCACTTTTGAGTGTCCGTTATTCTGGTCTCCAAGCTGATTTGCAAAAGCAACTCCGACTGGTCCATCTAATTCGCCAATGATCACCTCAGGTTCAGCGGCAGTTCCTGGCGGCCCTCCAGCAACTAATGACTCACCAACACAAAACCTTATTTTCTTAGACATAGCTTTCCTTCCGTAATATTTTTTTTATCTTTGTAC
>JAYPMF010000119.1:0-3848 GCA_038129785.1 Flavobacteriaceae bacterium | reverse complement strand
CTTTTAAATCCTCTGATAGTAAGGCGTGATCATAGACTTCTTGAGGACTAAATTTTTTTAATCGGAATGTCATTGGCATTGGTAGTAGTCCCCAGGAATCCGAAATAGAGAAATTATGCTTACGTAAAATACTTTCTAATTGATCCGGTGTGTATTCTATCTTGTGGTCTGGATCAATAAATGAGTCACTCTGTATTGAAGTAATAAGACGATTCGGAGTATCAAAAATAAATTTTCCATTTTCATTTAAGTGATCAGAAATCCAGTCAAGAATATCCGGTAAAAACTCGGGCACAATATGTTCAATAGTTTGCCCCATGTAAATAATATCAAACTTTAAATTTTGTAGGCCTCCTAAGGATGCGATACTCTCAGCCCTCCCATGAAAATATTTCAAAGTTCCCCAAGAAAAAATATAGTCCTTGTCCTGGGGAAACTTTGGCTTACCCCAATATTGTTCTTCTGGAGGTAAATCAACGATAAATAACTGTTTTGGTCTATGGGGATAACCTAATTCAATTAATGCTCCTTGATCAATATTCGGAGAACTACCTCCTATGTCTAAAATAGAAGAGCCCTTCGGTAGATGTTTCGTCCACTCTACTCGCGCGAGATGAACCATTTCATGAAAGGGAGTTTTTTTTAACATTTGGTACTCAGGGGAATTCACTAGTGTATCTATCAAAAGTGGCTTAGAAAAAGTTCCATTTTTGATCTGATCCTGCCAATATGACTTTCCATCGGCATCTATCGAGCGTTGTAAGATTAATTCATAAGCAGCACAGACAGCTTTCATAGATGAGCTTTCTTTTTTTACGGGGATAATGGAATAAAATAGTTTTTTTATCTTTGCACTTATAGCTTGGATTGTCATGCCTCGTATTTATTGCCTCATTAGAATTATTCTGATCTTTACTATTTAAGTAACTGAGTTAAGATTGTACAGGATTCTTCAGTAGTGTTATCATTTCAATTGCTGAATAATTATATCGTGTAAATTTTGAAAGCTTCTACTAAACTCAGTTTGGCTATTATACTCGCTGCTATCATATTTTCGGTGAATTACGTTTGGATACATCGTTTCGAATTTATTTCTTACGATGAGAGCGACTCAATGTTCTTTATTGTTAATAAATGGACCGGTCAAACATGCGCAGTAATTTTTAATGCAGATCACACTCCGATATCGGAAAACAAAATGTTTGATTTTTGCCCAGCGGGGGAGCCAAAGAAAATATTTTTACCTTAGGTTGTAATTTGAGGCTAATTTGATTTAAGAATTGATCTGTCAACAGTATTTATATCTCTGTGCCCGCACAAAGCCATGGTACGATCTAGTTGCTCATGTAATATCTCGAGAGCTCTAATAACTCCGCTCTCTCCTCCTGCTCCTAACCCATATAAATATGGTCTACCAATCATACCCATGGTAGCTCCTAACGCTCTTACTTTTAAAACATCCTTTCCATTTCTGATTCCTCCATCAAATAGCAAGCTAATCTGTTTAGATGAAAGATTATTTTTAATTTCTATGAGAGCTGAAACTGAACTGGCACAGCCATCCAATTGTCTACCTCCATGATTGGATATTATGAGAGCATCAGCACCCATACTTGTAGCTAGCTCGGCATCTTCTGGCGCCATGATTCCTTTAATAATTAACTTGCCAGGCCACAAATCTCGGAATTTTTTTATATCATCCCAGGAAAGCGATTCATCAAATTGTTCGTTTATCCATGAAGAGAGACTATTTAAATTCGAGACATTGGTAATATATGGTTTAAGGTTGCCAAAAGTTTTATTCTTGGTTTTAGCTATTTGAAACGCCCATTTTGGCTTTAGTGCCAAATCAAGTAGGGTTTTGATCGTCAACTTTGGCGGGGTACTTAGCCCATTTTTCACATCCTTATATCGTATGCCTAATACCTGGAGATCAACTGTTAGGACTAGTGTATTGCAGCCAACCGCTTTTGCTCTAGCCATTAAATCGTTGGTTAGTTTTCTATCTTTCATCACATATAGTTGAAACCAAAATTCTCTGGAAACATTCTTTGCTAAGTCTTCTATTGAGACAATAGACATCGTAGAAAGGGTAAATGGAATTTGAAATTTTTCGGCAGCTTTTGCTGCATGAATTTCACCATCTGCATGTTGCATTCCTGTCAGTCCACAAGGCGATAAACCAATTGGCATACCAAATTCTTCTCCCAAAAGAGTTATTTTTGTTTTCCGATTAGAAAGATTTCTTACAACCCTTGGTTTAAACTGGATATTTTTTAAATCAGAAATATTTTTGTTGAGTGATTCCTCGTCCCATGATCCTGATTCACAATAATCAAAGAACATCTTCGGCACTGACGATTGTGCTTTTTCTCTAAGTTCCTCAATAGATAAAAATCTTTTCATTTTATTCAATTAAAGCCATCCCTTCTCTTCGTGGATCTACTCCAGTTTCAATGTAAGTCTGTATTTTATCCTTTTTTACTTTGATAACATGGATTCCGCTAAACAGCTTTCTTTCCTTTAGGTCATAGTGACCAATTTTTTTTAATCTGTCGATTACTTCTATTGAAAATTTATCTTTTTCTAAAACCAAGCCTCTTCCCGTATTAACAAAGCGAGGTTCTCTTACAGCGTTTGTCGGATTAAAGTCAAAATCAATTAATCTTACTATTGTTTGTAGGACATAGCTGATGATATTTTTCCCCCCTGGGGAGCCAAGTAATGCAAATAGATTATTATCTTTGTCGAAAATAATTGTTGGTGACATTGAAGAAAGAGGTCTTTTTTCAGGCTCAAGAGAGTTTTGTAGCTTGATCCCATTATCATCTTTATGGCGAAATGAAAAATCTGTAAGCTGATTATTAAGAACAAACCCTTGGGACATTATTCTAGATCCAAAAGCAGACTCAACTGAACTTGTCATAGATAAGGCGTTTCCCCATTTATCGGTAATGACAAAATGAGTCGTTGAGTTCATAGAATAATCAGTATAGTATGATTTTTGGACAACATTTTTAAATTTTCCGGGACTAGCATGTTCAATTTTTTCAAACAGCGAAATTAAGCGAGCCCTTTTTTTGAGATAATTTTTATCAAGCATTTGCGCTATTGGAATGTTGACAAAATCAGGATCGCCCAAATAAGAATTTCTGTCTAAAAAAGATAAATATGTAGCCTCTGAAATTAAATGAATTAATTCCGGAGAATTTTTTTCAAATTTTGCTAATTTATAATTTTCTAAAATACCTAAAATTTGCAAAATTGTTATTGCTCCTGAGCTAGGAGGTCCCATTGAGCACACACGAAAATTTCGATAGGAGCCGCACAATGGTTCCCGAAAAACTACTGAATAGTTTTCAAAATCATCAGGATGTAAGAAGTTTGTCCCAGCTGTTTTTTTTAGATCAGAAATAATGTTCGACATTATTTTCCCATTGTAAAACGTAGTCGAAATTCCCTCATCTCTAAATTGCTTAAGTACATCCGCGTAAGAAGAGTTTTTTAAAATGATTCCAATATTTTTAGGGATTAGGTTATCATTTAGTCCACTAAAAAAATATTTTTTTGCATCCGCATTATTTTTTAGAAATTTGTCACGTGCAATCAAAACATGTAACCGAGGAGATATTGGAAACCCTTCTGCAGCTAAAGTTATTGGCTCATCATGAAGTTCTGACCAACTAAGTTGTCCAAATCTAGCATGCATTTTCTCTAAAAGAAGCGGTGTACCGGGAACACCTACTGAAGCAGGGTTTGTAACAAGTCTAAAGAAACCCTTGCGCGACCCTCGATACTGCTCGAAAAAATTGTAAGGAATTCTTTTCGGTGCTTTTTCTCTTCCATCG
>JAYPMF010000118.1:1763-5394 GCA_038129785.1 Flavobacteriaceae bacterium | reverse complement strand
AACGTATCTGCAGGTAACGTAGACAGGGTATTACACAATCGTGGGGGAGTATCTTCTTCAACTGAAACTAAGATCAGAAAGATTCTAAAGCAGAAAAAATTTAAAATCAATTTGATTGCCAGTTCTCTAGCGATGAAAAAACATCACAACCTGGCGACCTTGATTCCTCAGTATGATGAACAAAATCTATTTTGGAAGTCACCCTATTCAGGAATTCAAAAAGCAAGTCAAGAAGTAAGTGCCTATGGGATTGAAAATCATGTTTTTGTTTTTGACCAATTTGATCCAAACAGTTACTTAAATGCCTTTTCAAAACTGATCAAAACAGAGCCCGATGCTATAGTAATGGTTCCTTTTTTTTACAAAGAGACCAGCAGAATCATTAAAGAGTTAGATGAGAAAAAAATACCTTACCTATTTTTAAATGCTGATGTAAAAGGTTTTAACAATCTATGTTACATTGGTCAAAAATCATTCGATGCAGGTATTTTATCCGGTAAACTTTCGTATTTGTGTTCCAAAAAAGGCGATGAGTTTTTAATCATCCTGACACGTAAAAATATACACGATTATGAGGCTAATAATCAACGATTTAAAGGTTTTAAAGAATATTTTGAGAAAAATTTTCCCGATGCTAAAATCCATCAATTGAGATTTGATCAGTCAGACGGGTTTAAAAAAATTACTAAAAAAATTAATGATTTTCTAACCGAACACCCCCAAGTAAAGGTGGTTATGGTTCCCTCAAGTAGGGTATCCTACATCTGTGAGGCAATTCATGATGATAAGCTGTTAGGTCTGAACCTGGTTGGTTTTGATACCACACCCCAAAATGTACAGGCACTTAATAAAGGTATAGTTGCTTTTTTGATTTCTCAGAAATCGTTTAATCAAGGGTACAAATCGATCACAACTATTGCAAACTATTTGGTTCACAAGGAGATCCCTACCAACGAAATACCCACACCTTTGGAGATAATTACAAAAGAAAATTACAAATACAGTCACTCTGAGGAACGAAAATACTTCAACGAAAGTTAGAAGACTACCTCATTAACAGCATTACCCTCTACATCATGGTGTGTAAATTTAATAGTCGGCTCCTTAGTTGCATTCACAGAGACTGATAGAAAACCTCCTTTGACTCTTAGAAATTGATGTTCGGGTCTGAAATCCTCTTGCTTCCATCCTCCCGCATGAACATCGGCACCAGCTCCGCATCCAAATTCCCAAAGATTAGTATTTTTTATATGAGTAACATACTGCCAGTGCCTATCTCCATTGACAATAAATAGGTTTTTCTGTTTTTTTATAAAATTGAGAATCTCGGCTTGTTCGAAAGAGTAACCTGCATTACTAAGATTATCATTTTTATTTTTTCGATCAGGGCCCAAAATAGGGGAAGAAGTAATCAATACTTTAAAAGTTGCTTTTGATGAACCAACAGTATCATAAAACCATTGCTTTTGAGCTTTTCCCCAAATGGTTTTATCCGGTCCATCCTCCAAATAGTTTTGATTCCTATAGTTTCTCCCCTCGACGATCCAAATCTGAAGATCTTTTCCCCAACGGATAGTTTTATATCTTTTGGGGTTAGAGGGAAATTGTTCCTCATCAAATATCTGCAAACCTCGTTCAAAAGAAACGGTTCCATAATCCTTTCCTGGATAACTATCATCATATCCCACATCGTGATCATCCTTCATAAAATAGGAAGTATAATTGTTGTAAAATGAACGCTGAAAAGGGAGAGCAAACAATCGATTCCACTTAAAACGCATCAACTCCTCTGTCATGGCATAAGGAAAAGGCTTATCCATGTACTCTATATCTCCAGTATGCACATAAAAATCGGGTTTTAATTTCGACATACTGGGGTATATTTTGTGTCCGCTTTGTTTGTCGTCACGACGGTTGTAGTCATGACATGACACGACACAAAATTTAACATCTTTAGCTGTTTTTTTATATGCTGGTAAAAGAAATTGTCCGAAAATACTATCGGAGATTTTATGCCCTTTCTGGGGTCGGGCATAAATTTTCAAACCATACTTCTTTCCAGCTTGTAGGCCATTCAGTTTCCATTGATGGGTAAAATCTTTACTCGAATCTACCGCCACCCAATCGGTGACAATAGCGTCCGCCGGATCTTCTTTAATGAAATAGTGGAGCTGCACCTCTCCGGAAGCTCCCGGGCAATACCCTTCCATATCTCTAAGTGACAATCCCTTGGGAATCTGAGTGTTATAGATTCCTTCAACGTCTTGGTTTTGAGCCAAAGATTTCATCTTTTCCCTTGAAATCTCAATAAAAGGATGTCCCTTAAAATGGGCAGATTTGTTTTGGGTCAATCGGGTCCATAGTACAATGGAATTTTGGTCGGCCCAACCATTTTTAATTCCATTAGCAAAATAAGGCCCCTCATTATTGTTAGGGAATTGACAGGATATAGAAAAAAAGCCTATCCCTAATAAAAAAAGATTTTTAATCATTTTGCACCTGTTTTTTTAGGAGAAATCTTGGTTTACTTTCCTCCGTATAATTTGTAAACTTCTGATCCTGCACTCAAAAATGCCCCAACCCCATAGACCTCAGTTTTATCAGGGTATGCCTCACCTGGTTCAGCGCCAATGGGTTGAACATAAGTCAACATCCCATCCTTGTTTACGTGACTCACCATCGCATTCCAAGCTCTTTCTACAGCTGATCCGTAAGCTGCCTTATCCAAAATCCCTTTGTTGATTCCCCAAGCAAGGCCAAAAGTAAAAAAGGATGAACCACTGGTTTCGGGAGTGGGGTAAAATTTCTGTCCCAAAAGACTCATGGCCCAATGTCCTTGTGGCGTTTGAATTTCTAATAGTTTCTGGGCCATTTTTTTGTATAATTTTAGGAAATAAGGATAGTCTTTATCATTGGGACCTAACTCTTGCATAACATTTGCCAAACCGGCAAAAACCCATCCATTTCCTCTACCCCAGAAGATTTTTGTTCCATTATCAAGTTTATCAAAATAAGAACCATCTCTGTAATAAAGGTTTTCTTTTTTATCATATAAATGATTAGTCGTTGCTTTCCACTCATTGACCATGAATTCGATATATTTTCGATCTCTGGTGAGGTTGGAAACCATTACCCAAACAGGGGGTGACATAAACAAAGCATCACACCAATTCCATCTGTCTTGATGAAAAGGAGATTTCCAGTCTAATTTAGATTTTGATGGATGGTAAAGGATAAAATCAAATTGTTTTATGGTAGGCTTTATCATTTCTTCATCCTTGTATTTTCTGTAAAGTTGAAAATAAGTTTGCCCAACCGTGTGATCATCTGCATGATAAACCCTGTTATAATTTCCATTTCTCATGTGAAGTTTCCAATCATGGGACTCACCAATTCCCTTGAGCCATTCATAATATTTGTCACTGTCTGCCATGGCTGCCCATTTTGACATGCCTACATAAAGCGCACCATTGGTCCAATCTAACAGATGGTGTTTCCCTCTCGATAATCTTTGGTTTTGAGCCCTGTAATTTAAATCATTATGATTTTCTATTTGCCAGTCGGCAACTTTTTCCATGATCTGTTTTACCGCTGCAGGATCGATTTTTTGACCCGTAAGTGTAAAGCCAAT
>JAYPMF010000118.1:0-1753 GCA_038129785.1 Flavobacteriaceae bacterium | reverse complement strand
TATTTATTTATTAATTATGAGTTTTTATTTTATACAGATACAAACTACTCGCTGGTGGCCATGGTTTTTCTCTGGGTTTATCACGATTGGTTCCGAGTGTTTCCCATTTGAGGGCGTATCTGTACCCTGGCTCATTGTTTTTTCCTATATCCTTAGCTCCTATAACTTGTAAGCCCTGAAAATCTCCTTCAACCTTTACTGAAGTGTCATTAAATCTCCTTGAAAAAAGTTTTTCGGATTTAAGGACTTTCCCAATAGGATTTAATTCCTCATCGAGTAGAATAGTTCCATCACCATATTTGATATGCCAAAATCCAACCTCAAACCTATCATCTGACCTACGATTAAAACTTTTAATGGTGAATTCATTTTTAATACTTCCATTACCTGAAAAAGACCACCTATAATCCCAGTCTGTGATCACATTAGACTCCCATTTTTGACCACTTATTTTGGCTATATATAATTGTAGATTTCCTACTTTATCGTATTTATGATAAACAAAAAGAGGTTTTTTATCCCGATCAAAACAAAGTTTTGCCGCAAGATTTATAATCCCTCCTTTCGGAGGAATGGGGTCAACTACTAGAGATTTTTGATCTAATGTTGCAGGAAGAGAAATTGGTTGATCAAAAGCATTGTACCAATTTTTTAGATCAGGGCTTTTCATGTGAGACAAGTCATGATTGGTAGAGCAATCAGGTGTATCTCTCCATACCCAATAGACATGATACCATCCATCTTCTCTTAACTCAGGTTGAGATTGATAAGCATTCATAAGTCCTTGGCCGTCAGTTAAAGGTACGTCTAGCATTCTTGACCATATTTTAGAATCAGTATCATATATGTTGTAAATCTCATTACCATTCCCACTACCACCATCTCTATAATGAAAAATTAATTGATTCTCTCTAGTCATCATAAACTTCGGATAGGTGGCTCTTAATTCATTGGGGCCCACCATAGGAAAATATTGTTTTAGTGTGGTAATATCATTTGGCTTTTGACTTCTAAAATATGTGAGAGAATCAACATGCATGTTGCCGGAAAGGTGAATATAGCCTTCGCTATCCACATTCATAGTTATAGAATTATGAGAATCCCATCCTACTTCTGTAGCAGAAAAACGTTTTGATTTTTCTTTGTCATTTTTATTCCTTGGTGGTGCTGGCATTTGGAATAATGAAAAGTTGGTTTCATCAATATCTCTCTGTCCTACAACCATATTTCTGTTTGCATTATAATAGGCGATATATTGTCTATCGAGATCAGTGAATAAGCAAAAACCAACCCTGTGACCAGCCCAAACTGAGTCGATCTCAATTATTTGCTCGACAGATTCTATATAATGAGATTCATCAATTATCAATCCTTTTTTTGAATTCTGATTATAATTGATCAAAAAAAAGAAAAGGGATACCCCCAAAAGAAGTAAGGTTAAATTTTTCAAAACATCACGTTTTCGATTGGAATACCTCATAGTACTTTCAATTTCTAATCAAGTTCCAGACCTGATTTATTGTTTTTAAAAAAATATTTAAAAATTTTGTTTTTATAGCTAAAACTGATGCTCAGGCTACCCTCTTTATTTATTTCTATTTTTTTAGAAGCAATGATATCTCCAACTTGATTTTCATTGTCAACGGGCAAAATCAAATTCCCAATGATCGTTTTATTTCCAGTTGCCTTAAAGTTTAAATCAAAATAAGGTATCCAACTGAAAGATTGAGTAGCATTTACCATTTGGGAGGGG
>JAYPMF010000117.1:0-5477 GCA_038129785.1 Flavobacteriaceae bacterium | reverse complement strand
AACTTTAGAGGAAGCCACAGCCTTTTTTATGGGCTTTGCGAATTTACTCAATACCATTAGAAAAATGTCAAAGTTCGTGCTAGCTAGTGTGCATGGAAAAATTGTTGGTGGGGGTGTTGGATTGGTTGCCGCTTGTGATTATGCCTTTGCTACCAATAATGCATCCATTAAACTGTCTGAGCTGTCGATCGGCCTGGGGCCTTATGTGATCGAACCGGTGGTGAGCCGCAAAATAGGAACCACGGCATTTGCTCAATTGTCATTAGACAGCGCCCATTGGAAAAGTGCCCAATGGGGGCTCGATAAAGGCCTTTATGCCGAATGTTTCAATGATCAACAAACCTTAGAACAAACTGTAAATGAAAAAGCAAAAAAAATAGCAGCTTATGCTCCAAAAGCTTGTCTTGAACTTCGTAAACTTCATTGGAAAGACACCCAAAATTGGGAAAGCCTTTTGCCCGAAAATGCGAAAATTACCGCAAAATTATCCTTATCGGATTTTTCTCAAAACATTATCAAATCACTCTAAAAATGGATAAGAAAGTTCGTGTTACCAAACAATTTAAATTTGAAACCGGACATGCTCTCTATGGCTATGACGGCCTTTGTAAAAATGTCCACGGACACAGTTACAAACTCGATGTCACGGTCATTGGCCATCCCATTGATGATGCTGAAAATGTCAAAAATGGAATGGTAATAGATTTTGGAGACCTCAAGACCATTGTCAATCAGGAAATTGTTCATCCCTTTGACCATGCCACTGTGCTTAACACAAACTCCCCCCACAAAGAAATCGCTGATGAAATGGAGAACAGGGGTCATAAAATTTTAAGAGTAAATTACCAACCCACCAGCGAAATGATGATCTTAGACTTTGCAGTAAAGATTAAAGCCAAGCTTCCCAATCATCTAAAACTGTATTCTTTAAAGTTACGGGAAACAGAGACTGCTTTTGCAGAGTGGTATGCTGAAGATCAATAAGTCGTGAATTAGTTATTGGGCGATCATTGAGACCAGGCGGTGGGTTTTCGATCCCAACGGTGTTTTTTTAGTTCCTCATAAAGCAACTGGTCCAAAGCCACACCATCACTGCAATCGATATTGGCATTTACATTTCTCGCCTTTCTCATGCCTGGAATGACGGTTCCCACATTTTGATTTTCCAAAATAAACCTTAGAGCCATAGACGCCATGTCCATGCCTTTGGGGATCAGCGGACGGAGCAGGGTTGCCCTGTCAACACTTGAATTAAGATTTTCGGGAACAAAATAAGTCCCCCGCCAGTCTCCCTCGGGGAAAATCGTGTCTTTGGAGATGTTTCCGGTAAGCGTTCCCTCATCAAAAGGTACACGAGCTATTACCGCAATATCATTGGCTTGACAAAAAGGAAACAATCGATCCTCGGGAGCTTGGTCAAATATGTTATAGATCACCTGGACAGCATCGATCAATCCAGTCTCAAGGGCTTTGATCCCATTTTCGGGTTCCCATCGGTTCATACTGATGCCCATAGCGGCTATTTTACCCTCTTTTTTTAGGTCTTCGATCACCCTTTGCCACTCCTCTTTATAAGACCAACCATCATCCCAAGTATGAAATTGCATCAGATCAATTTGTTCTGTCCCCAAGTTGGTCAAGGTTTTCTCGGTGTATGCTCTCAAATGGCTTTCGGGATAAGATTCCTCAAAAGTATATTCCGGTTTTGCAGGCCATTTGAAGTTCATAGGAGGAATCTTACTGGCAGTATAGAGCTTGGTTTGAGGATAGGATTTAAGCAATTGGCCCAAAAGACGTTCACTAAGTCCTTCGCCGTAACCCCAAGCAGTATCAAAGAAATTGACGCCCCGTTCTACGGCAAGATGAAGGGATTGCATTGATTGGGTATCATCTGACTCTTTCCAGCCTCCCATACCCCACATACCATAACCTATCTCACTCAACTTCCAACGGGTTCTTCCAAAACGTCTGTATATCACAATGAACAAATAAAAATTAGCAATAAATTAAATTTCATCGATCAAAAACCCAGTTGATCCAAATCGGCCTGGGATTTGGCCGGTATCGTGGGGTCGGTGTCGTTCTCGTATTCCTCACAGTCCAAAGTAATACTAACCACCTCGGGAGTCAAAAACTCTTCTTGTGAGATTCCCAATGCCTCATTTTCATAGGCTCCTTTCATGTACAAGGCCCAGATGGGCAAGGCCATGGTCGCTCCCTGACCAAAGGCAATTTCTTCAAAGTGAATCGAGCGATCCTCACCTCCTACCCATACACCCGTCACCAGGTTGGGTACCATTCCCATAAACCATCCATCACTTTGGTTTTGGGTTGTCCCGGTTTTTCCGGCAATTGGATTCTCAAAAATATAGGGGTAACCTGTCACCACTTTTTCGTAGACATAATTGGTTTTTTCCAAACCTGCATGGCGCAATCTTGCTCCCGATCCATGTTCCGTAACCCCTTGGAGTAGATTGACCGTGACATAGGCTGCTTCCTCGCTGATGACATCTTTGGTTTTGGGAACCACCTCGAACAAGGCCATACCGTTTTTATCTTCGATACGTGTAATCACTATTGGCTGAATGTATATCCCCTGATTGGCAAATGTGCCGTATGCCCCTACCATTTCAAAGAGGCTTATGTCGGGGGTTCCCAACGCGATCGAAGGTACTTTGGGAATATAGGAAGTCACCCCGGTTTTTTTGACCAGATCAATCACTGGTCGGGGGCCAACCTTGTCCATGATTCTGGCGCTGATGGTATTAACGGAATTTGCCAAAGCGTTTTTTAAGGTTCTTGTTCTGCCGTAGCGATCTCCAGAATTTTTGGGGCACCATGGATCTATATTTCCATGCTTCATTGCATCGATACAATACAAAGCATCAGGCAACTTATCGCAGGGCGAGAGCTTGAGTTGATCAATGGCCGTAGCGTAGAGAAAAGGTTTAAAAGTAGAGCCTATTTGTCGTCGACCTTGCTTAACTTGATCATATTGAAAGTGTTTGTAGTTAAACCCTCCTACCCATGTTTTAACATGACCAGTTTGGGGTTCCATTGACATCATCGCCGCCCGAAGGAAATGCTTGTAATAGCGGATCGAATCCATCGGAGTCATTATGGTATCGATTTCTCCTTCCCAACTGAACACCTGCATGGGAACGGGTTTAAAAAAACTTTCCAAAAGAGCCTCTTCTTCCATTCCGGCCAACTTGCCTTTTCGCCATCGCTCACTGCGGTAGGCAGTACGGGTCATAAGAGTGTCTATTTCTCCCTCCCGCAAGTCGAAAAAGGGTGCGTTGGGATTTAATTCCTCGCTGTTTTGAAGAAAAAACTCCTTTTGCAAATTCTTCATATGTTTAGCAACGGCATTTTCTCCCAGTGCCTGCAGGCGGGAATCGATGGTGGTATAAATCTTTAGGCCATCCCGATAGAGGTTGTAAGTACCGCCATCGGATTTGGGGTTTTCACGTATCCATTTTTTCATGAACTCTTGGAGGTAGGCTCGAAAATAAGTAGCCAGTCCTTCACGGTGAGATTCGGGCGAGAAATCAACTTTAAGGGGAAGAGCTGATAGGGAATCTTTTTCCGCTTGGGTGATCAATTTGTTTCTGAGCATTTGCTGAAAGACCACATTTCGCCTTTTCCTGACCATTTCAGGGCGTCGAAGGGGATTGTACAAAGATGAGTTTTTGAGCATCCCCACCAAGGTTGCCGATTGATCCAATGTCAAAGTCTGAGGAGTGGTGTCAAAGTAGATCTTTGCCGCCGATCTTACCCCATCGGCATTGTATCCAAAATCATATATGTTTAGGTACATAGCGATGATTTCGTTTTTGGTGTAACGTCTTTCCAATTGAACCGACAGTACCCATTCTTTAATCTTTTGTAGTACTGCTTCTTTTTTGTTGCGTGAACGCACCCCTACAAAAAGCTGACGGGCCAACTGCTGGGTAATGGTACTGGCCCCACCTTTTTTTCCCAAGTAAAAAATGGCTCTTAGCGTTCCCCGCCAATCGATCCCAGCATGGTCATAGTAACGCTCGTCTTCTGTAGCGATCAATGCCTTAACAATGTTTTGAGGTAGTTCGTCGTAGGTAATGGGCGTCCGGTTGTCGTTAAAGTAGAATTTTCCCAGCACCACCCCATCGGAGGAAAGGATCTGGGTGGCCAAATTCGTTTTAGGATTTTCCAACTGTTCCAAGGGAGGCATCGCACCCATATAGCCAAAGGCAACAAAACCAAAAATGCATACTACGGCGATTAGACCGCTAAAAAAAAGCAACCAAAAAGCCAAAATGAACTTTTTGTAATTCCTTTTATTCGATCTTTTCTTTTTGGTTTTACTCATCTTGTTTGATTTCTTCTACGGCAAAACCTACCCCAACGATCCCCTGCAAGGGATCCATGCCGTTTTCGCTACCATTGAATCTCAATGCGTGCTGTAACTGAACGTTTAAATTTCCCCTTGTGGGGAGATCGTAATTTTCTTTCCACCAAAGTTTGCTTTCCTTTACCTCTAAAAATCCTTGACCTAACCACTTCCCGCGTGCATCGGCCATAGCATATTCCAGGGTGTCGCAGACCAAAAGGGAGTCCCCTGTTTTTAGATAAGCAATCAAAAAGAGATTGGAAAAGGGATAATGCGGGTCGTTGCGGACGTAGATCATCAAATTGACTGGTTGATTAGTCAATGTGTCTATTTCAAAAATCACTTTTTCTGAAGCAGGCCAATAGCCATCAAAATTTCGGTATCCCCTAAAGAGTGCGGGCTCACTACAAGCAAAGGCCATACTCAATACCAATCCCATAAAAATATTATACTTGTTATGCATTGTTTTGACGCCGATTGGGCTTGCGATTTTTCCCTCGTTTAGTCTTGGATTTTTTGTGGTGATCAAAGCGGTTCAAGCTATCTTGACCGACAACATTTTCGAATAACACATTGGAATTTTCCATGACAGGAGCCTCGGTTTCGGCGATGAATTCTTCAAGGCTAGGAACTTTTTCTTTGTTCTTGTTTTTGGCAATGATCTCATGAACTGACTCCAAGGATAGCATGTGCCAGTTCATCCACTCCCCTTTGTAAGCATACCACAATCGCTCCTTAAAAATATCTAATTTTTGTAGTACACCCACTCCTTTTTCAGTTTTGAGTTTGACCTCAGATTTGGGGAAAGTTTTGAGGGCAGATTGATATGCGTCCAACTCGTAATTCAAACAACACTTGAGTTTGCCACATTGACCAGCCAATTTGAGCGGATTGAGCGATAACTGCTGATAGCGAGCGGCAGAAGTAGAAACTGAACGGTAGTCGGTCAACCAAGTGGAACAACACAACTCTCTTCCGCACGAACCAATACCTCCAAGTCTTGATGCTTCTTCACGCAGACCAACTTGTTTCATTTCAATTCTAGTTTTGAATTCTCTAGCATATCTTTTAATTAGCTCTCTAAAATCTACTCTTCCTTCAGCAG
>JAYPMF010000116.1:0-5490 GCA_038129785.1 Flavobacteriaceae bacterium | reverse complement strand
TTTCATACCCTAAAAATGATCAACCATGGGAAAGATGGCCTTTTGATGAAAAATTCCACTTCATATTAAATATAGCAATTGGCGGTAACTGGGGAGGAATGAAAGGCATAGACGACACTGCTTTCCCTACAAAGATGGAAATTGAACACTTTAAAGTTTACAAGAAGAATACATGATCCTCCATTTAAAATTAATTATCATTTTAATTGCGTCTTTAGCTTTTCAAAACTGCGGAAATGAAAAAACCGTTGAACAAAGAGATGGTCTAATTATTTATCAAGAAAATCAAATATCGTGGGTGCGTAATTTTGAGCCCCTTAACCCGGTTTCCGTTTGCAGATGGCCAACCAAAGGGGGTATTTATGAAACACTATTTCTTGGAAACCCCGTAACAACTGAGTGGATCCCATGGCTTGCAACCAGCTATGAATGGAAAAGTGATAATGAAAAACTAATCTTTACCATACGCCCTAATGTAAAATGGTCCGATGGGCATCCTTTTAGCGCACATGATGTAGCCTACACTTTTAATTTATTGAAGGACTATCCAGCGTTAGATACTCGAAATATGTGGGAGTATCTTGAAAGTGTTTCAGTAGTCTCTGATACTCTAGTAGAAGTTAATTTTAAACGATTATATGTTCCTGGATTTGAAGCTCTTGCCGGGGCATATATTGTTCCAAAACACATTTGGAGTGCGTTAGAAGATCCTCTTAATTTTAGTAACGAAAACCCAGTTGGTACAGGACCATATACAGAAGTATTACGATTTAATAGTCAAGTCTGGGAGCTAGGCAAAAATCATAATTACTGGCAACCAGGCAAACCCCACGTAGAAAAATTAACTTTCCCAACTTTTTCAAGTAACGAACAAACTACACTTGCTCTCTTGAGCGGGAGGCTTGACTGGGGAGGTGCGTTCATTCCTGCTATACAACGAATTTTTGTAGATAAAAATCCGGAGCACCATCATTATTGGTTTCGAAATACTGGGCATTCTACATTTTTACATACCAATACAAAAGATCCTATTTTAAAAGATTCAAATGTCCGAAAAGCAATAAGCTATGCTATAAATCGAGAACAAGTAGTAAGGGTAGGGATGTATGACTACACAGTCCCAGCACATGTCACTAGCCTATCTGGGCCAATGTCAAAATGGCACTCACCAGAAATAAATGAAAAAGAAAATTGGACCGCATTTAATTTAGAGAAAGCAAACGCGTTATTAGATAATGCAGGATATGAATGGAAAAATAAGAAAGGCAGAGTTAAAAAAGATGGGACACCGATTGAATTTGACATAATCGTAGTTTCTGGATGGAGCGACTGGGTACGATCTGCTCAAGTAATAAGTCAAAACTTAAGAAAGGTTGGTATAAAAGCTAATGTAAGAACTTATGATTTTGGAGCTTGGATTTTGAGAATGCAACAAGGAAAATTCCAATTAGCAATAGGATGGGCAGATAAAGGCACAACTCCATATAATTTTTTTAAAAGTATGATGTTTTCAGAATATGTAAAACCAATTGGTGAAACTGCTGATATTAACTGGCACAGATTTGGTATTAAAGAAGCAGATTCCCTCATCAAAGAATTTGAAAAAACATCCGATACTAAAGAAATGGAGAATATAATGTACAAGTTGCAACATTTGTTTGTTGAAAACGCACCAGGTATTCCTCTTTTTACTGAATTAAGTTGGGCGGAATATAATTCAAAGTACTTTATAGATTTTCCAAACGCTGAGAATCCCTATGGGCCCTTATCACCAAATGAATCGGGTTTTGTACTCACTCTTTTAAATGTAAAGAAACGATGAATAAATCAGTATTATACATCACAAGACGATTTGGGTTTTATCTTATAGCTGCCTTTGCTGCTTTAACTTTGAATTTTATTATCCCAAGACTAATGCCAGGAGACCCAGCGTCGATTATTTTTGCACGTTTTAAAGGTAAATTAAAACCTGAGGCAATTGATGCTATGAGAGAAAGTTTTGGCTTAACAAATGATCCAATTTTCATTCAATATTTTTCCTATTTAAAAAGTATTCTAAAAGGCGACTTGGGAACTTCGATAGCTTATTTCCCCGCACCTGTTTCAGAGATCATTGGTAATGGGCTAGGTTGGACAATTTTTTTAGCAGGAATCTCTATGATAATTGCGTTCTTAATTGGAACAACATTAGGCATCATCATTGCATGGAACAGAACAGGCAAATTAGACACTATTTTACCACCCACATTGGCATTTTTTGGAGCATTTCCCTATTTCTGGCTAGCAATGGTTTTTCTTTATCTTTTTGGGTTTTCTTTAAACTGGTTTCCAATTGGTCGTGCATATGGAAATGAAATTAATCCTGGATATAATTTCCCATTTTTTATAAGCGCTTTATATCATGCTTTTCTGCCAGCTTTAACACTTGTCTTTGTGAGCTTAGGCGGCTGGATGCTTTCAATGAGAAACACGATGATTAGCACTTTGGGCTCAGATTATATCACTTTTGCGCATGCAAAAGGCATACCCTCTAAACTAATTATGCTGCGCTATGCTGCGCGAAATGCAATTCTTCCAAACTTAACAGGATTTGGTATGGCTTTGGGATTTATGTTAAGTGGGGCATTGTTGACAGAGATGATTTTTTCTTATCCCGGTCAAGGTTTCTTATTATTACAAGCAGTTCAGACCCAGGACTATCCTCTTATGCAAGGTATTTTTATGACAATTACGCTCGCAGTACTTGGTGCGAATTGGCTTGTTGACATTGCTATTTTATTTTTTGATCCTCGGACAAGAAAATGATCAAAAATAAAAACATATATCAAAAAAGCATCCTAGCTCGTTGGATTTCTGGAATTATCGTTAATCAAAAAGCATTCATTGGAAGCTGTATCATTCTTTTTTTTGGTGTTTTAGCAATATTTGTTCCTCCATTTATCCAATCTCCCACAGATTTTTTAAGCACCCCGCTTTCACCTCCATCTTTTGACTATTTTTTTGGAACAAATGGTCAAGGGCAAGATGTCTTTGCTCAAACAATATGTGGAGCAAGACAGACACTTTTTATAGGCTTTAGTGCAGGTATACTTGTTGTAATTATTGGTGCTTTGATTGGTGGGACCGCAGGTTATTATGGTGGGCGCATGGATGATGTTCTATCTTTGTTAATAAATATTTTTTTAGTTATGCCAGGGCTCCCTCTTATGGTAATCCTTGCTAGCTGGCTCCCCCCCTCTCCAGCAACTTTATTAGGAGTTTTAGTGCTTACAGGGTGGGCATGGAATGCGCGTGTTATAAGGTCTCAAATGATGACTTTTAGAAATCGTGATTTCGTTTCTGCAGCTGTTATAAGTGGCGAATCAAATATTAGAATAATTGTTATCGAAATAATGCCTAGAATGCTATCCTTACTTGCCTCATCATTCATAGGTGCATCAATTTATGCAATAGGAGCTCAGGTAGGACTAGAGTTTTTAGGCCTTGGTGATGTGAGTACCGTTACATGGGGAACCAATCTATATTGGGCCAGTAATGATCTTGCATTACTTACCGAGTCATGGTGGACATTTGTACCTACAGGATTTTGTATTGCTATGATCAGTTTTGCTCTTACTTTAATTAATTTTGGGATTGACGAGGTATCTAACCCTCGCCTCATCTCAGAAAGATTATGGCGAAATAAAGTCCCAAAAAACAAAATTACTCATGGCATAACACCAGTATCAAATAGCAATGAATAAACCCGTTATAAATATAAAAAATCTAAATGTTGATTACATCACAGATAAGAATCCAATAAACGCAGTACGTGATGTAACGTTTGAAATATTTTCGGGAGAAATTTTTGGACTTGTAGGCGAATCTGGAAGTGGAAAAAGTACAGTAGTACAAGCAATGATGCGCATACTCCCGCCACCTGCTATTATAAGTAAAGGCGAAGTAATTATTAATAATGAAGATATTCTGGCTTCATCAAGCTTAGATGTTGTTGGAATGCGATGGAAAAAAATATCTATTGTAATGCAGAGTGCTCTTAATGCGCTTAACCCAGTTTTGTCTATAAGAGAGCAGATTCACGATGTCCTAAAAACACATAAGAACCTAATTGGTCTAGATGCAGATGAGCGAGCGAAAGAATTACTTTCTCTTGTAGAAATAGATCACGACAGGTTAGACAGTTTTCCTCACCAGTTATCAGGAGGTATGAAACAAAGAATAGTAATTGCAATTGCACTTGCAATTATGCCTCCAATTATCATTATGGATGAGCCAACTACAGCTCTTGATGTGATCGTGGAAAGAGAAATTATTGCAAAAATTATCGACCTTAGAAAAAAACTAGGATTTACAATTTTGTTTATAACTCATGATTTAAATTTACTTTTAGAATTTGCTGATCGACTAGCAATCATGAAAAATGGGGAGATCGTCGAACTGGATAAAGTTGAAAACATTAATGCCGGCGGAAAACACCCTTATACAAAAAAGTTAATAGGATCAATTCCTTCAGCTTCGGGGAAACGACAAAAAGGTTTGTTGTCAAAACCCAAATCATTAAATCTGTCTAAAAATCCTATACTAGAAGTACGAAACCTAAAAAAGGTTTTTCAATCTCCCGGCTTTTTTAATAAAAATAAATTAATAGCTGTAAATGATGTTTCTTTTAAAATTCATAAAGGAGAGATAGTCGGACTAGTTGGAGAGTCAGGAAGCGGAAAAAGTACGGTAGCAAAATTGGTAACACGGTTAATTCGACCATCTGAGGGATCTATTTATTTAAATGGTGAAAATAAAAAAGTTACTGAATCTAGAAATGTCCCCCTTCAATATAGAAAAGATGTTCAGATGGTATTTCAAGATCCATTTGGGTCTCTAAATTCTATTCATACAGTATATCACCACCTTTCCAGACCTCTGTATAGGCATAGATTAAAAGATGAGGTAACAATGTTACCATATATAATAGATTTATTGGAAAAAGTCGGGTTATCCCCTGGTGAAAAATTTGCAGAAAAATTCCCTCATGAAATGTCAGGTGGAGAAAGACAGCGGGTGGCAATAGCCAGAGCATTAAGCTTAGAACCAAAAATTGTAGTTGCAGATGAGCCAACCTCAATGCTCGATGTATCAATAAGAATGGAGGTGCTTGAAATATTTGCAAAAATGCGAATTGAAAATAATTTAACGGTTTTATTCATTACTCATGATTTGGCCTCTGCTAGATATTTAGCTGATAGAATTATAGTTTTAAAAAATGGAAAAATAATTGAAGAGAATAATTCCGAAAAATTGATACAAAACCCAAAGGAAGACTACACTAAACAACTAGTCAATGCAGCTTCTCCTGGCTGGCTAAATCAAATAACAAAATAAACTGGAATACCATATTGAAAGAGATTAAAAAAGAAAAAACATTTAACTGGGGAGTCGCGACCTCAAGTTATCAAATTGAAGGAGCACATGATATTGATGGAAGAGGACCATCAG
>JAYPMF010000115.1:0-5523 GCA_038129785.1 Flavobacteriaceae bacterium | reverse complement strand
TATTATAATAGAGATGAAGCATGGATATGGCAAAAGCGAGAGGATTATGGAAATAGAGGTCAGGGGACAAAAGCAGTAGATGGTTCTAAAAGAACAATGTGGATATTTGAACCCCATGTAGCCGAAAGTGTATTTGAAGATTATATTAAAGAATTCAAGATTAAAACTTTTAGAAATGAATGGCTTAATCGCTCATCGGGTATCCAAAAAAATAATAGCAAAATAGTTTCATTAACAACGCTCTCAGGAAAAGTTTTCAAAGGAAAAGTTTTTATTGATGCTACCTATGAAGGAGATCTGATGGCAAGTTCGGGAGTAAGTTATCATGTAGGCCGAGAGAGTACAAAAACCTATGGTGAAAAATGGAACGGAGTTCAAACTGGGGTCTTGCACCACCAACACTGGTTTTGGGAAAATATATCTCCTTATAAAATTCCTGGAGATTCAACCAGTGGACTTCTACCCAAAATTTCTAAGGAGCCTCCAGGTGAATATGGTACTGCTGATAATAAAATTCAAGCCTATTGTTTTAGACTATGCATGACAAACAATGATGAGAACAGAAAACCATTCCCAAAGCCTAAAAATTATGATCCTTCACAATATGAGTTGTTATTGAGATCACTGCTCACAGGAAGGAAAGACTTTTTTAGAAAATTTGATCCGATTCCTAATTACAAAACTGATACAAATAATCATGGTCCCTTTAGTTCAGATAATATTGGGATGAATTATGATTATCCTGATGCTAGTTACCAAAAGCGTAGAGCCATCATAGAAGAACATAGAAACTATCAGATGGGACTATTATATTTTGTTGCTAATGATCCCAGAGTGCCCTCGGATATTAGAGAGAAACTCTCCCAATGGGGCTTGGCCAAAGACGAATTTAAAGACAATGAAAATTGGCCCCATCAAATTTATGTTCGTGAGGCCCGAAGGATGATAGGAAGTTATATTACTACAGAGCAAGATGTACTTCTAAAAACAGAAGTTCCAAAACCCATAGGAATGGGATCCTATGCGATGGACTCTCATAATGTCCAACGTTATATCACTCCACAGGGGTTTGTACAGAATGAAGGAGATATAGGAGTTAAACCACCCGCTCCCTATTCAATTTCCTATGGTTCACTTACCCCCAAAAAAAATCAATGTTCTAATTTACTTGTACCTGTTTGCATATCTAGTAGCCACATTGCTTTTGGATCGATAAGAATGGAACCGGTGTTTATGATATTGGGCCAGTCGGCAGCGGTTGCAGCTTGTATTGCAATAGATGAAAATAGTGCTGTTCAAGATATAGATTATAATGATCTTAAAACCTTACTATTAAATAAAGGTCAGGTTTTAACCCTGCAACACTTGATTAAATAATCTTTTACTACAACTTTGAATATTAAAACACTATAATATTATGATATTCTAGGGGGTTGATTTTAGAGAAGTTGTTTTTTTGTCGAATGGGGTAAGTAAATTAATAATGTAACTCCCAATTATAAAAATGGAAAATCCTTTGATTACTATTAACTATATAGTCAAACAAATACATAATATTTTTCTTCACCAAAGGATTTTTAATTAAGTTAATTAGATATTAATTAAAAAGGAGATTTATTTGTTTTTCTCTTGATATAAGGCTACCTCATTAAATATAGCTGTTGGGTCGACATAGCAACTAGTTTTAGTTATTTTTTCACCTTCCCACTCCCATCTACAATGGCATGGATAGCGATACTCTTCACCACTGATTTTTGATTTAGCAGACCATATGAAGTCATGATAGGTCTGAATGGTTCCATCAGTGAAATATCCTGTATAAATTTTTCTATCATTATGTTTGATATCGTCGAAAAGTAAAGAATGGAAGTTATACCCATCAATTATTCCATCAACATCATAAACTAAGTCATTAAAATAGTGTTTGCTTTCTGGTGTGAAATAATCTCGAGCAATTTCAAATTTGCCAGCTAAATAGGAGTCAGCTAATTTTTCAATTATCATTGACTTTTTATCAGACTTTAGAATCTCCCCATCAGATTTATTTTTTTCATCAACGGAACTGACATTAGAGTTACAAGCTACAATAAACGTTGTAAGTATTAAAAGTATTTTTTTCATTATTTATTTTTTTAAAAATTTAATTTTAATTCATCCATGTTGAATCAATATGTTCATATATTTCGCTTTGTTTTGCTATCATAACGTCTCCTAAATCATTCTTTTTAATTGCATCGCTAAATGCTTTCCAATATTTTGCTGAATCGTCTATTGTTTCGTTCTCATTGTAGGACCAACCATCAATAATTTCAGATAAAGAACCAAATCCATCCCAAGACATACCATTGTATGATTTCCAACTTCCGTTATCCCACTCTCCATAACTCAGAATAGTTGCACATCCCCAGGAAAACCCATCTCGGTCTTTTAACTGAGGCTTAACTACCATTTTACCCCACAACCTGTTATTTTCTATAAACTTCTTCTTATTCTTGAATTTAAAATGATTTAAGATAAAAAACTTTGAAGGTTCATCATCAACTACAAATCCATTCCTTTCCCATATTTCATATGGTTTAAAAACCTTCCAGCTCCACTTACTCCAGTCTGGATTTTTTAATCCTAATTTTTTTGCAGTTTCACTGCTAAATAGTCCACCATTTGTATAGATATTTTCTAATTGTTTTGAGGAGTTAAAATGATGAACAAATATAAACTTTGAGGGTTCTCTTATTGATCTTAACATTGACCATCCTGCCCATTTCCCATTTTTTACGTCCTCTTTTGCAAGTAATTTAAAATATTCTTTATTCGCTTTTATAAAAGCTCCAACATTTCCTGATACGTCAAGGTAGTGCATCCTGAAGTAATATTTGTCGTTTTCTTGTGAATGAGTACTTAAGTGAAGTAAAAGGAATACTATAATTAATTTTTTCATATGATTTATATTGTTGTTCATATAAACATAATTATTTAATGAAGATTAAAAAACTTAACTACCTAGTATTTGCTCAAAGTCAAGGAGTTTTAAACATTTCTAAAATTATAAACACTTAAATGAGAATTCTTAAAATTTAATTGTAATTATTAGAGATATTTATTATGTCAATTTCAGCACAATAGCATACAAAAAGATTTCCTTACAATAGCCTAATTAATAGGGGGTTAAGGCCTTTTTTTGGATTGTGGTTTTAGGGGGGGGTGTTGTTAGGGGGTAGGTTTGTAACGTGGTGTATATTGGTTATGTAACACAATCATTCAAATTAAAATTATGATTACAATCTGGTATTGACAATATTGTTAAAAATTGATCCAAAAGTGTAACTTAATCCCAAAGAGATTCTGTTTTGGAAATTTGTTGATATTTGTCTTTGTCTAAGTAACAAGTCCTCTATGGAGGCCTCGCCTTGAGGTAGATTGATTTGATCTCGGATCAATTGAAAGTTTCCGGAAATTCTCAGCGAAAGTCCCCTAACGATTCTCAAGTTAATATTGTTATTGAGAGTCAGTCTATTTTGATCGGGCTGATCCAAAAACTGAGATGCTACCAAATAAGAATATATACTTCCCCATTTCTCTCTGTATCTTAAATTTAGAGTTAGAGATTGATTAAACATTTCTTGATTGAGAAAACCATATATGGTTTTTTCAAAATATTCATAAAAATTATATCCTATTTTGTACGCCAAAGTAATCTCTCTAGTTAACACCTCAGAATAAGGAATAAAATTGTATTCTAAAGCAGGTGAAAAATTAACAAAGGATCTATAGTTTCTAAAGGTATCATTGAGATAGTATCCAAAAACACCAGTTGAAAAATGATTTGAGAGACTTTTGACAATACTCCCTGAAAAAAAAGTTCTTTTTCGTTCACTGTTATAACTTTCTTCATCTCCAGAAAAAAACTTAACTGATCGACGCATTCCAAAATCCGAACGGATTCTCCACATTTCCGTAACTCGATCCACTTCCAAACCTAAGTTGTATTCCTCCTCCTTTATACTTTTTTCGTTTTCAAAATTAAAAGAACCTGATACTTCAAAAACCCAATTTTTCCATTGATCTAAGGACAATTCCTCCGGCTTGTTTTTATCATCATAAAAATTAACCTCTAGTTGATTTTGAAAAGAGGTATTCTGTAAAAAATATACCATCCCCAACTTATATGTTTTCAACAACTTTTCTCTTGCTTCGACAAAAGTCAGATTAGTAGGAATATTAGTACTGATTTCGTTATCCATGTTTTGGAAAGCATTTTTACCCTTGTATTCAAAAGAGTATTTTCTTCCTCCGCCGGCATTGGAAATTTCAAAAACAAAAACTTCAATATCTGAAAGGGTCCTGTCTCTAACATAGTCAAATACAAGTGTATTTTGTTTTATAAAATCGTCATCACAACGACAGCTAAGAAATACTTTGACTTTCTCTGATTGAGCGAGGCACTTAAATGAAATAAATATTAGAAATATTTTTAGCAAAAAATTTTTCATAGAAAAAGTCGAAATTAATAAACCGTGAGGTTTTATTATATATAAATTTTAATTATTTTTTTGATAAAACTTAGCTAAGGTATTTGTTTCGTGTCCCACCCATAGGGGTAGGGACAATGGGACATGAATTGCAAAAACTTCAGAAAGCGTTCCCTCAACTTTTAAGGGGGTGGGTTTTAGAGAAGTAGTTTTTGATGGTTGGGGTGGTATGGATTGGTTATGTAATGTATAGCATTATTAATCACATATATTTGAGTATTGGGTGAAGATTACATCATTTGGATCATTAATTCTTTTAAATGTGTCTTTATAATGGATATAACCATCTGAATAATATGTTTCGACTAAAATTAAATCTTTATTTAGTGAACTAATAGATACTTTAGACCATCCTTCGCCATCATTATTATCGTCAAACTCTGAGTGAGTAATTTTAATCGTAATATTACTTAATGAATATTCTTCAATAGTAAAAGAATATGTTGTTCCATCAATTATTTTATCTACTTCAAAGCCATACATTGAATCAAAGCTTGGATACTCAGTACACTCATATACCCCATTATCTCCATTTAAGTCTGTAATGAAAGATGGACCATCAAAGTCCAAAAGTAAATAATCATCTTGATCAATTGGATCTTGTTCTAATCCTAATTTTTTCCATATTGTTTGTCTGTACTCATCCGATTGATACAAATACTTAAAAGTCATTCCAATATCTGCCAAAACCATATCCATATCAGCCTGTAAAGCTTCTAAATCACCTACCAACTGTGCTATTGACTTTGACTCCCCATTAATTTGAAAATCGTATGCATTTATCACGCCAGATGTATTAATTAATTCAACATAGTCATCTCCCAATTGGATAGTGTTTGAAGTTGTTACAACTGCACGGGCACCGATTGCTGTTGAATTATAAATAACTGTTCCTGAGACAGTATTAGCATAATATCCAATAAAAGTATTTCCTTACAATAACCTTATTGATAGGGGATTAGGACTGTTTTTGGATTGTGGTTTTAGGGGGGTG
>JAYPMF010000114.1:0-5546 GCA_038129785.1 Flavobacteriaceae bacterium | reverse complement strand
TTGTTGAAATTAACTCTTTAAAGGCCGCAAAAGGTATAAAAAATGTTACTTTCAACGAACCCTTTTTTCAGGGACATTTCCCTAGTTTCCCAATAATGCCTGGAGTTTTGATCGTCGAAGCTTTAGCGCAAACAGCGGCTGTGATGGTTGGTGTTTCTCTTAATTTGGAAGAAAAAAATCTTTTAATCTATTTCATGGGGATTGATAACTGTAAATTCAGACGCAAGGTTGAACCTGGAGATAGACTTGAATTAAAAGTTAACGTTTTGCGAGGAAAACTAGGCAGTAAAGTATGGAAATTTTCTGGTGAGGCGAGTGTCGAAGGCGTGATTGCGGCTCAAGTTGAGTTTACTGCAATGATGGAATTACCTTCTTAAATGTGCGCAATGAAAAATAATCGAATTCATCCTACTGTGGTTATAGAGCCCGGAGCACAAATAGCCGATGACGTTAGGATCGGCCCTTTTAGTTACATAGGTTCTGACGTGACGTTGCATTCTGGAGTTCAATTAAAAAGCCACGTTGTTATCAAAGGGATAACAGAAATAGGAGAGAAAACTGTTGTTTACCCATTTGCAGTCATCGGAGAAATTCCGCAAGATTTGAAGTTTGAAGGTGAAAAAACAAACTTAAAAATTGGCAAACGAAACCAAATTAGAGAGCATGTGACTATCAATACAGGGACAGAATTAGGTGGAGGATTAACTTCTATTGGTAATGATTGTTTATTTATGACAGGTAGCCATGTGGCTCATGACGTTGAAATAAAAAATAAAGTAATTATAGCAAATTGTGGAGCAGTTGCCGGTCATTGTGTCATTGAAGATGATGTAATTATCGGTGGGTTATCTGGCATTCATCAATTTGTTAGAATTGGGCGAGGCGCAATTATTGGTGCGGTTACTATGGTGACTAATGATGTTATTCCTTTTGGTTTGGTACAAGGTCCTCGAGGAGCTTTGGATGGGTTAAATTTAATTGGATTGAAAAGAAAGGGTGTCAAAAGAAATGATATAACTGCATTGCGTGCAGCCTTTCAAACTCTAGCGCAAGGAGAAGGGACTTTCCAAGAAAGGGCTAAGAGGCTGGGGGAAGAAACAACAAGTGAGTATGTGGATTTAATTGTAAATTTTATATTGGGTGCTAGCGATCGTTCGTTTTTAACGCCAGGTGAGTTTACTAATGGATGATGGGTCTGATTTAGCCATAATAAGTGGCTCTGGCAAACTTCCTTTAATTATAAAAAATTTTTATAAAAAGGCGACGGTTATAGCATTTAACAATTCGAATGCAATTTTTGAAAATAAAGTTATTAACTGTGAATTTGAAAAACTTGGTTTTTTATTTGATAGCCTAAAACAAATTGGTATTCGGCGGGTGGTTATGGCTGGTGCTATTTCTAGGCCGCAGTTTGATTATAGTAAAATGGATGAATACACCGAAAATATATTACCAAAGCTTAATGCAAAATTAGTTCAAGGCGATAATGAATTGCTTTCTTTTATCGCGACAGAATTTGAACAAAAGGGTTATAAAATATTGGGAGCTTCAGATATAGTTCCTAACGTCACTGTTGCTCCCGGGTTTGTCTGTGGTTCTTCATACGAATTTTTTTCAAGAGATATTTCTAAAGCTGATGATGTGTTAAAGACCTTAGGGCCTCAGGATATAGGCCAAGGTATTGTCATAGAAAACGGACTAGTATTAGGTATCGAAACCTTGCAAGGTACAAATGAATTATTAACTTTTGTTGCCAAAACAGCTTCTCATCTAAGGGTTAACGGATTGGGTGGTATCTTTGTAAAGCGCCCAAAAGCCGATCAGGATTTAAGATTTGACATGCCAGTTATTGGTCCAAAAACGGTTGATCTAGCTTGTAAAGCAGGTCTTCGTGGTTTGGTAATATCGCCTAACTCTGTGATGCTTTTAGAAAGAGAAAGATGCATCGAAATAGCTGAGGCTAATAATTTTTTTATTTTGGCCAAGGAAAGCTTAGTTTGAAAATATTTATGATAGCCGGCGAAGATTCTGGAGATAAATTAGGATCTGCTGTAATTGATGGTTTAAGAGAAACACTCGATGCTTCACCAGAGTTTGTAGGTATCGGTGGTGCTGAAATGAACAGTAGGGGCCTTGCTTCAATTTTTCCCATCAGTGAGCTGTCTGTGATGGGATTTGTAGAAATTGTTTCCCATTATAAAAATTTAAAGAAAAGGTTGAACCAAACTGTTTCAGCTATTTTGGATGAAAAACCTGACATTCTGTTAACTATCGACGCTCCTGAATTTTGTTTTCGTGTTGCAAAAAAAGTTAAATCATTTAATCAAAATATACCGATAGCACATTATGTTGCCCCCTCAGTTTGGGCTTGGCGACCTAAGCGGGCGTTGAAAATCTCCAATTATATTGATCATGTTTTGGCCCTTTTTCCTTTTGAGGCTCCCTATTTTAAGAATGTTGGATTAAGCTGTGATTTTGTTGGTCATCCAATAGTTTTAGAAGACGTGGCATCTAAGGAAAATATAGAAGAACTTAAAAAGCAGTATTTTTTAGGTGATGATCCCATCATATTGTGTCTTCCAGGTTCTAGAAAGTCAGAAATCAATAGGTTAATGCCACCATTCGGCCAGTCCTTACAAATGTTTTCAAATGTTGTGCCAAATTCACGATTTATTTTATGTTCGACGCCGAATGTTTTTGAACATTCTAAAAATTATTTAAAAAGTATGCCACAAGATACTATCTTTCTATCGCCTGAAGACATAGGTGTAGAAAAATATTTAGCATTTAAAAAAGCAAGTTTTAAAATATCAGTTCTTGCTTTAGCGGCATCGGGCACTGTTTCCTTGGAGTTAGCAGCGAATAGAACTCCAATGGTTATTGGTTACGATATGAATTATCTTTCCAGACAAATAATACAGATGATGATGCGCATCGACAGTGTAAATTTGGTAAATTTAATTACTGGAAATAGAAATATCCCAGAATGCATTGGTGCAAATTTAAATTCCGAAAACCTTTTTTTAGAAATGGTTCGAGTTTACTCAAATAACCAAAATCAAATTAAAGATTTTACCACCGCAATGGTTTTATTGGGAGAAAATGACCAGCCACCAAATGTTAGGGCGGCAAATTCTATAATTAGGTTCTACAAAGACTTTAAAACGGTTCGATAATATCAAACGCTGCAGTAAACCCATCTAAAGACAAACTTAAGTTTATTGCAGTTTCTGGGCTTGATATATGCGTAATTGCAATTTCTGAAGACGATCCTTTTTTCATAGCTTCTATATCTTCTTCCAATAAACCCATACGAACTAAACAACCATTTTTGTTACAAAAAGAAAAAGGAAACTCTTTTTTACTTTCTTCTGAGAAGGAAAAACGAAACTTTTTTGTCAAAAGAGTTTCTAGCGGAACCATAACGTTTGCAGCAGCAACGGCAATCTCACCAGCAGGTAATTTAAAAATTGAAATATCTGCTATGGGGTTGTTGTCATTTATAAAAAGAAGTTGTTGTATTTCACAACGGTCATCCTCTCCAGGATTACCTGTTACGCATCGAACGTTCCAGTCACCTTTAGTACCAGCTAAATATATTTCACCAGGCTCTCTCATTGTTTCAAGCGGTTTACCTAATGATAATCCTGACGCTTCTTGTGATAAAGCAATAGTGTTGGTCATGAATAAAAACAGACTACTAATAAAAAATAAGCTTTTTATTTGAGCTATGGTTGGTGACAAAATAATGATCCTTTTTGTTTGATATTACTAAGAATAAATTCGTTCATTAATAGACTGTTAATTTACTAATTTCAATCGCGGGATTTCTTTTCAAACCTTGGGAGCATGGCAGAAAAATCTTTTCCAGACCCATCTTCTTCTTCAACAAAAGTTTTATAAAGTTTCATTGCTAGGTTTCCCATCGGCGTATCTGCATCTACTGACTCTGCTGCGATTTGTGATAAAATCAAATCTTTCAACATTAGATCAGACGAAAAACCAGGTATATAATTATTATCAGACGGGGAGTTAGGGCCAATGCCTGGGGCAGGGCAATAAGCATTCATTGACCAGCTGTAACCAGACGAGGTAGACACAACATCAAACATGGATTGTCTATCCAAACCAAGTTTGTCAGCTAAAGAGAAGGCTTCACAGGTCGCAATCATTGTAGCTCCTAAAATCATATTATTACAAATCTTTGCAGACTGTCCATTTCCAGAATTTCCACAATGAACAGCTTTTTCACCCATAATATCAAATAGTTTTTTAGCCTTATTAAATCCCTCCATCGGACCTCCTACCATAAAGGTAAGCGTTCCCGCTTCAGCACCTCCTATTCCTCCTGAAACTGGAGCATCGAGTGGAATAATTCCATAACTTTCAGACATTTCAGCTACGTTCTTTGCTGACTCAACATCGACTGTGGAACAATCTAGGAAAATTGCCCCATGTCTCATGTGCTGAATAATTGTCGTGGCAACAGACTTTAGTATTTCACCGTTGGGTAGCATGGTAATGACTACGTCTGAGTTTGACGCGCATTCTTTTGAAGTTGATACTATTTTAATTGAATCGACTTTTACGTCTTGAGTATCGAACCCAAAGACTTCAAATCCTGCTTTTGCCAAATTTTGAGCCATTGGAGCGCCCATATTGCCTAAGCCAATAAATCCAATCCTCATATCAAACTCTCCTGATTTTATAAAAACTTATACTGGTTTTAGAAATTCATTTATTATTTCGTTAGGTACTGAACTTATTTCAAATTTCCATTTTGGATTTCTATCTTTGTCAATTATCGCTGCTCTAATACCTTCTTGAAAATTTCCATACTCTTGAGCCCTTGAAGTGAATCTATACTCTAAATCTAGAGCTTCTTCTATTTTTGACTGGGGCGAAAGGCGTGAAAGCATTTCAATAGTGTAAGACATTGCCAATGGGCAATTTTTCTTAATTCGACTTAATGCACTAGTTGCAAATTGATTTTCAGATCTCGAAAGAAAATCTACAATTTTTACAAGGTTTTTTGAGGCAAAGGCAGTTTTAAGAAGTTGTTTATGATCAGCTAACTGGCTGAGACCTACATTTATTGGCTCTTTGTCTAATATTGAGCAATCCCCAGATCTTTCTAGTTTTTTGATTAAATCAGGCCATGTATCCTTAGGTATGTAAATATCTGCAAATCCAGCAACG
The DNA here is from genome assembly GCA_038129785.1 of Flavobacteriaceae bacterium. Classification (GTDB taxonomy): domain Bacteria; phylum Bacteroidota; class Bacteroidia; order Flavobacteriales; family Flavobacteriaceae; genus UBA8316. Next base: position 347 of record JAYPMF010000114.1, on the reverse strand, counting down.
ATGGCATCTGATGCGCTCATTTGTGTTCCAGTTAATCCTAAAAAGTAACCAATATTACCCGGAGCTTTTGCTAATAAAAGAGATCCACCAACATCTGGAACTAATCCGATACTGCACTCAGGCATGGCAATCTTGCTCGTCTCACATACTATCCGGTGAGACCCATGACATGAAATCCCAACACCTCCACCCATTGTGTAGCCCTGCATGAAGGAAATGTACGGTTTGGGATAATTTGATATTAAGGCATTTAAACGATACTCATCAGCCCAAAACTTCTTTCCATAGCTGTAATTTTTACTTAGTCCTGCTTCATATAAATCTGAAATATCCCCACCTGAACAAAA
>JAYPMF010000113.1:812-5600 GCA_038129785.1 Flavobacteriaceae bacterium | reverse complement strand
ACTAAATTATTATAATTAACTTTTTTCTAATATCATCTTTTTTTAGCCATTCTAAATTTGTATTGAATTTAATCACTATCTGTTCTTACATTAAACTCTTAAAAAAATCTTCTTTTTGTATAAGAAATACATAAGCGCCCATTGTAAAGCTAAAATGCCAATTGCCGTACAAACAGCCCCCCATTCTTCTGTAAAATGGGTGTTTGTCCAACCCAGAAAAAAGTTACTTGAGTGCTTAAAATTTAGAATCTTATTTCCCATGTAGATCGTTATAGAATTCATTCCAAAAACACGGAAAAACAAGGTCCATTTTTGATATCCCTTTACATCAATAAGAAAATAAAAGGTAGACAGCAATACGGCACTAATACCACCAGTAAGCATTATAAATGTAACTGTCCATAGTTTCTTAATTATAGGATAAAAAGGGCTAACTGCCAGAGAAGTTATCATGAGAATAGATCCGGCCAATAAAAGATAAACTGATTTCTTTTTTTGAGGTAAATCAACATTTCTCAAAAGGTAACCGGACAATGCTCCCATTAATGTTATTGCAATTGCCGAAACCATACACAATATTCCTTCAGGATCACTTCCACCAAGTATTAAGGTATCCAACCACCTATTTATGTTAGCTTTCTTTTCTAACGCTCCGGCACCAAATTCAGGCACCGGAACAAACAGGTGCAATACAGTAACTCCTCCCATAATACCCAAAAGCCAATAAATAGTCTTTTTCACCTGCTTTGTATAAAGGAAAATCAATGCTGCAAAAAAGTACCCAACTCCAATTTGTGCAAGAACGCTGGCATAACGTACTTCATTAAATCCATTTATAAGTGTCCTGTTATAAATAAGTCCTAAAACGATTAAAATAATAAGACGTGTAAAGATCTTTTTTAAAAGTGCTGTTTTTACAACTCCTTTTTCAATTTTAGAATGGATTGCATATGGTATTGCAACTCCTGACAAAAACATAAATAACGGAAATATCAGGTCATAAAACCTAAACCCTTCCCAACTTACATGGTGAAATTGTTTTTCAAGTTCTATAAGAAATGGCCAGTTTAACGCTTCAGAAAGTGTTTCTACGATACCACCAATACCAACAAGGATGACCATATCCATTCCTCTAAGTGTATCCAAAGAAAGTAATCGTTTGTTACCTCTAGTGTTCATTTATTCATTATTTATTCATAATTGGAACGGGTTTAAGTTCCCATTTTTTATATTCTTTTAGTTTGTTCTTGATCTGGACTCCATATTTTTGGAGATCACCGTTAAAAATGGATATGGATGGAATGGTGAATTCAGGCTTAGCATTTTTGACAGTGTGGGAGTCACTAGACCAACCAATTTCATGAATTCCGGCACTTCCATTTTCGGCAGGATAGGCCAAGTAGTAGAATTGTCGGGTGTACCTTAGCATATAGTTCTCCAATCCCAAGGGTCCAGCAGAAGTGTGAAAGAGATCGAAAAGCCCATATATGGCATCATATCCATCTTCGCCCATAATCATCTTTTGAGGATAGCGTTTTCTGATTTCTTGAGTATATTGAACAAGGCCTTCGTAAGCGGAGTAATCAGGGCTGTTATGCCAGCGAAGTGTACCATCCAAAAATATACCATCAATGTCGTAGGTTTCAAAAAGTTCCGCAGTTTTTGAGATCATATAATTTCGATATTTAGGATGACCAAAATTCATTATTAATCCCATTGTTTCAATTTGAAGATCTGTATTCCAATCAAGCCAATTTTGAATTTTAACCTGACCATCAGGTGTTTTTAATCCAGCATCTGACATTTTATTTTTTTTCAAAAACTCAAAAGTTGATAAATTGGGGCCGCCAAACATAAGAATTACCTTGACCCCCATACTGTGCGCTTTTTTTACTAGCTGTTTAAGCCCCTCTTTTCCTCCCATTAGGGAGTCTGGTTCGTGTTCTGGATAATTTACATAATAGCGACCATCCCAAGCTGGTAAGAAGGCCATGATTTGTCGCCCACTAATGGTTTTAGTGATCCACTCCAGCTGTTCCTCCATTTGCTTGTAAGTATTGAAAAGATGACCTGTCCAGTGAACACCATGCAAAAAGGTGACTATTTTGAGCTTATCAATCCATTTGGTGTGCAGTTTTGGTTTATTGAAATAGGGGGTGCTTCCAAAATACTTTTCTAGATCATCACAACGTTCTTTCACAACATCGATTCTTTTTCGACCATATCCCAAAATCCAATCTGGAGCTTGAATTGAGGTGTCTATTTTTCTCATATCAGCATCATGGCTAAGCAAGACAACGGGTTCATGGCTCAAATGATCGTAAAAGCAGCCAAATCCTTTTCTTCGGATTTTACGATCTTTTGATAAGACATACCACTCCTTTTCAGGAGAAGTTAAAAAAACCAAAGGCATAGTAGCGGTACGTGAAGGATAGCTTACCCGAATACCTTTATTTTTATTAAATACTTGAACTCCTTTCGCTTGTGATTGTTCCGAATCCATTGATTCTACATCAATCCCCTTAATGAGTACTAAAATTGTTTTACCCAGTTCTGAGGGATGACTTGCCCTGGCGCTTAAAGATATACGTGATTCATCACCCTTTTTAATTTTCAGTTCTATAAAACCTTCTGAAATAATTTGCCCACCCGCAGCGGAGAGAGATTTACTGCTCAGTACAACTTCATCGTTAGTAATTTTATTTATAATAATTTCTTTTGGATTAGGACAGTATATATTGTTATCCGTAGAGAGCCGAACAGCAAATTCAAGTCCTTTAAAACTGATGTAGGGATCTTTAAAATCATAACCAATTGTTCCAAATTGAGGATACGAAACCCAGTAAAAAAGAAAAACAATAAAAGAATAGATTTTTTTTTTAATCATTTTGTACGAAAGGAAAGGGGGTAATACCCTTAGGATTATTAAAATAGTAGGGATAATTGTCCCAGGGGGATGTTTCTAATATTACCCGTGGGTCTTCTGTTTCAATCAAGTAATCAGTTAAAACTTTTGATAATCTGCTTCTTTCAGATTTATACTCATCATTGTGGATAAGATTTTTTTGACATTGAGGATCAATGGTGATATCGTATAGTTCCTCGGAAGGTTTTTTTGCAGTGGCAAAAAGAAAATATTTTTTGACTGCAGCTTTTGATTTATATTTTTTAAGATAGTTAAATGAAGGAGATTGATCAATATCGCCGTAGGTCCAACCGTGAGAAGATTTAAGTGTAGGTGATCCGGCTGGCCAACGATTCGGTTCAAAATTACGAATATAAAGGAAACGACGATCCCTTACAGCACGCTGAGGGTAGGGCAAATCTGACGCACGACAAATAGTGTGCCGTTCTTTTGCAGAGAACGCATAGTTTCTTTCTTTTGTCTTTAACTCTTTAAAGATATCCATCAGGCTTTTACCGGTCATATTTGGTGGAATTGTTGTTTCAGCAACCTCCAAAATGGTGGGTGCCAAATCTGTCAGGCTTACCATAGCGTCAGTTGACCGTCCTGCTGATTTAATTCCTTTGTCCCATCGGATTGCCAGAGGAATATGAATACCGTATTCATTAAGTGTAGCTTTTGCTGCAGGAAATGCCATACCATTATCGCTTGTCACAATGATCAATGTGTTTTCCAATATTCCCCGCTCTTCCAAAAGAGCTATCATTTTTTCCAAATGTTGGTCGGTCCATTTAATTTCCAACAAATAATCAGCGATGTCACTTCTTATTTCTGGAACATCAGGAAGAAAGCCAGGGACGAAGATTTTATTAGGATCAATTGCATTAGCGATACCTGACCCTTTTTCAAAGGCACGATGTGGTTCTGAAGTACCACACCAAAAGAAAAAGGGCTTGGTGTCCTTTTTATTACTCAAAAAGGCTTTAAAATTACTGAAATAATCGTTTTTGACAATTCCGTTTGTCAAAGGCTTTGTTTTATGATCATTAAAGGAGGATCCTAAAGGATATTTTTTCCACCCAAAGGTTTTAAAATTATTGGGTTCCCATCCTTTTTGAGTATATCCGATATAATAACCGTTGGCTTCAAGTAAGAGTGGAAAACTCGATTTTGATAATACTTTAGGTACTGCACTAAAGAGTTGTGCCGCTTCACCCAAACGCCATATTTCCTGTCCAGTGATGATTGCTCCTCTTGAGGGGGAACACGAGGGAGCAGCACAAAAAGCATTTTCAAAATAAATTCCTGCTCTTGCAACACGATCAAAACCGGGCGTTTTAATGGCTTGTTCCCCCGCAAAGGAGTTATGAATCCAACTTTGATCGTCCGTTATAAAAAAGAGTATATTTGGTCTTGTTTGAGTGAAATTTTGATCAATAATTGTCGAGCAGCTAATGGCAAAGAAAGAGGTAATGATGATCAGTTTCTGAAAAGCTAATTGTTTTAAGTACATCCTTAAAGAAGGTTTATTAGGCTTTGAATCTATTCATATATCAAATCTAGTAATTTAATTTTCCAAGATTTATTTATGGACACTAAAAAATATTTTAAAAAACAGTTGTCAATAGATTAATTGAAGGTTAATGATTTTAAATTCAACTGTTAATCCACAAAAGTAAAACAGCACGATTAATTAGTATAATACGATTTAAAAGAAATGCTTAAAAAGTAGTGAGTTTTAGAATAATTAGTTTAAAATAGGAATTTTTAAATATAAATATTACTATTTTGTACGAAAGTTTAATAATTTCTATTTTAGAAAGTAAAAAAATATTTTTTATACAATTATTGATATATGTAAGATAATTTATAGTATATATAAT
>JAYPMF010000113.1:0-802 GCA_038129785.1 Flavobacteriaceae bacterium | reverse complement strand
AATATTACATTTTTGTGCGAAAGTTTAGTAATTTCTAAATTAAAAAGTAAAAAAATTATTCTTAATACAATAATTGATATATATAACCAAATTAATTAACTATATAATATATTTTAATTAAAAATATTTATATATTTATTTGGTATATATATGGTACATTTAATACATTTGTACCACTTAATACCAAAAATAACATGGCTACTGTAACAAAAACAAGAATCAATTGTAAAAATGCCATGCATTACTACAGGTTTAAAATCTACTATGGGAAACATACAAAACCAGAGTATCAAATGTGTAGTGATATTAGATTCTTCAACAGGGCATTTAACGACGAACAGCAGAAGCATAATGCTGAAAGTAAAAGAATTGTTCAACTAAGAATGGATGCTTTAAAAAAACAATTAAATCATGGAACTTATAGAACTTTAAATGGGAATTTCGGTGGAGAGACCCCCCTACTCCAACACTGGAGATGGGTAATTGAAAAGAGAGGAGCAAATAGTAGTGATACAGAAAGTAATTACAGAAGTGTTATGTTAAATTTTGTTGCCTTTATGGAATCAAGAGGTTACAATCCAGATATTAAAATATCACAGCTTAATAAAAATCTTGTAATGGAGTTTAAAGCCTATCTTGAAAATGAAGCTACCATTAGACAGGCTGGAAAATCTAAACTTTCTCAAAATAGCATTAATACATATTATATTAAATTTTGTGTAATGCTAAATGATGCTGTTGACCAAAAACTCATAATGGACAGTCCTGCTAAAAATATTACTGTACCACGCAAAGAATCAAT
>JAYPMF010000112.1:0-5707 GCA_038129785.1 Flavobacteriaceae bacterium | reverse complement strand
ATTTTAATTTAAATTTATAATAGATATCTATGTATGTAGTAAAAAGAGATGGGCGGAAAGAGCCGATAATGTTTGATAAGATTACGGCTCGTATTAGAAAACTTAATTATGGGTTAAACCCATTGGTTGATCCAGTTCGGGTTGCAATGCGGGTAATTGAGGGTCTTTACGATGGGGTTACCACCTCAGAATTAGATAACCTCGCCGCTGAGATTGCTGCTACTATGACCACCACCCACCCAGACTACGCACAATTAGCAGCTAGAATCTCTGTTTCAAATCTCCATAAGAATACAAAGAAATCTTTCTCATCCACCATGAAAGATCTTTATGAGTTCATTAATCCCAGAACCGGTAAAAAAGCACCACTCCTTTCCGATGAAGTTTATAAAATCATTGAGAAGAATGCAGATCAAATCGATTCAAATATTATTTATAATAGGGATTTTGGATATGACTTTTTTGGATTCAAAACTTTGGAACGTTCTTATTTGTTGAGACTCAACGGTCAGATTGTAGAGCGTCCTCAACACATGTTGATGCGAGTTTCTATCGGTATTCATCTTAATGACTTAGAGGCCGCTTTTGAGACTTATGAATTGATGTCCAAGCGATATTTTACCCATGCCACCCCTACTCTGTTTAATTCTGGTACCCCAAAACCTCAAATGTCCTCCTGCTTTCTACTGACCATGCAGGATGATAGCATCGACGGTATTTATGATACCCTTAAGCAAACGGCTAAAATTTCCCAATCGGCTGGTGGAATAGGGCTTTCTATTCACAATATTCGGGCGACTGGGTCCTATATAGCTGGAACCAATGGTACCTCCAATGGTATTGTCCCCATGCTCAGGGTTTTCAATGATACTGCCCGTTATGTGGACCAAGGAGGTGGAAAAAGAAAAGGATCTTTTGCAATCTACGTAGAACCTTGGCATGCTGATATTTTTGATTTCTTGGAGCTTAAGAAAAACCATGGTAAAGAAGAAATGCGTGCAAGAGATCTTTTCTATGCCATGTGGATTTCAGATCTATTTATGAAGCGTATTGAGGAAAACGCCTCTTGGACATTGATGTGTCCCAACGAGTGCCCGGGACTCTACGATTGTCACGGGGATGAATTTGAAAAACTCTACATCAAGTACGAAAAAGAGGGCAAGGGAAGAAAAACAATTCAAGCACGAGAACTTTGGGATAAAATTTTAGAATCTCAAATTGAAACGGGGACACCCTATATGCTATATAAGGATGCTGCCAATAGAAAGTCAAATCAGAAAAACTTAGGAACAATTCGATCCTCTAACCTTTGTACCGAAATTTTAGAATATACTTCAAAGGATGAAATCGCTGTTTGTAACCTGGCCTCTATCGCACTGCCAATGTTTGTTGAGGAGGGTAAGTTCAACCATGAAGAATTGTTTAATGTAACTAAAAGGGTCACCAAAAACCTTAACCGAGTCATCGACCGCAACTATTATCCGGTCAAAGAGGCTGAAAACTCTAATATGAGGCACCGTCCGGTGGGTTTGGGTGTACAGGGTTTAGCAGATACTTTTATTAAATTGAGGTTACCCTTTACCTGCGAAGAAGCCAAAACGCTCAATCAGGAGATATTCGAAACCTTATACTTTGCAGCAGTTACAGCTTCTGTTGAAGAAGCCGAAAAGGATGGACCATACAAAACTTACAAGGGGTCACCCATGTCAAAGGGAGAATTCCAACATAATCTTTGGGGTATCAAAGACGATGAACTCAGTGGTCGTTGGGATTGGCAGGATTTGCGTAAAAAAGTAAAAAAACATGGCGTAAGGAACTCCTTATTGGTAGCCCCAATGCCTACTGCATCAACTTCTCAGATTCTTGGAAACAACGAATGTTTTGAACCCTACACCTCAAATATTTACACCAGAAGGGTATTGTCCGGAGAGTTTATCGTGGTCAACAAACATTTACTGGAAGATCTTGTGAATTTAGGTTTGTGGAACGAAGACATGAAACAAGAGTTAATGCAGGCAAATGGCTCTATTCAACACATTCAGGGTATACCGGACGATATTAAAGAATTGTATAGAACTGTTTGGGAGATGAGCATGAAAGACATTATAGATATGTCGCGCCACAGAGGTTATTTTATAGATCAGTCTCAATCTCTCAATTTATTCATGGAAGGAGCGACAATGGCAAAATTAACTTCCATGCACTTTTACGCATGGAAATCAGGCCTAAAAACAGGAATGTATTATTTGAGGACAAAATCCGCTGTTGATGCGATCAAATTTACACTTGATAACGCCAAGGACTCAAAATCAAAAGAAAATCAAGGAGTTCAACTCTCAAAAAATAATGAAACCTTGGTTGCTACCTCATCGAAACAGGCAGGGGGTGTAAATACGGAAAATAACCCTGCAGCAGATGTAGAACCCCTTACTCCAGCAGAATTAAAACAGATGCTGGAACAATCCAAGAAAAGTGAAGATGATGATTGTCTAATGTGCGGCTCATAACACATTTCAACACTATTAAACGCTTATTTGTTCTAAAATAAGCGTTTTTTTGTATAATTATTTATCTGATTATTATATAGTTATGTCTTTATTGTAAATTTAATGTTAATTTAATGTTTATTTTTAGTGAAGGTTTACTTACATTTGTTGATAACTATTTCCAAATAATTATGAAAAACATAGCCTTATTAATATTTCTGTTTTCTCTTACATTGAGTGCACAAGAGAATATCAAACCCAAATTCGAGAAAGAAGGGGAGCTAATCAAAGCAATGTTTTATCATGATAACGGAGAGATCGCACAAATCGGATATTTTAAAGATAAAAAACGTCATGGAAACTGGATCAGTTACTATCCGTCTGGTAAGAAGTCTACCATGGGAACGTACAAATCAGGGTTAAAAACCGGTCAATGGTTTTTTTGGAATAAAAACGACTTGATTGAAGTCATTTACGAAGAAAATAAAATTATAAATGTACTAGAGTGGAACAATAGTCAGAAAAAATTAATTGCTAAAAATAATTAGTTACTTCTGGCTAACAATTTATTTTAAGATTCTACTTTTTTAGTAACCCTATAAAATTCTTCTACCAAATCAAATTTGTGAAGAATAAGATCTTTTGTTCTGATCAAAATATTGAAATAAAGTGCAGTGTTTTTTGGACTTGTTTCTCCCTCAATCCTAAGAATTTGATCATCAATTTTTTGGTTCAATAAATCAAAATTATCTTTCTTTTGGATCAAAACGTCATTGAATTCCTTGTCGCTAAACTGCACATTAAAAGCTTCAATACCTTCTTTAAATACCGAGGATAGGGACTCAAAAATCTCATTCAAGTCACTTATCTGCTGTGACTTTAGAGGACTGTGGTTATTGTTGATATGCTTATGGCTTTCGTTGGAAATATAAATCAGATCTTCGATAAGGTCTGACATAATACCCAACAAGGATATATAGAATCGGCTTGCAGGCACGCTAGTTTTCTTAATTCGTTTGAGGAAATAATAAATACCATTTTTCATATCATTAACCTCAACAAAAAGTTCATCTGCATTTTTTTTGGCATTAGAAAGTGTTCTCAAGTCGTTATTTGATAAACCTCTAATTGTAGATGCATATATCTCATAGGTATTACTAATTACATTTGAAATATTTATTACACTCTCCTCGATAATACCTCGGAAGGAATCACTCTGAGGACTATAGAGTTTACCTTTCTGTCTTTCAATATTTTCTCTTCTGTGGTTGATAAAATTTCTTGAAATCAAAAGGAGAATGATACCTAAAATCAGAAGAATAGCAGTAAATCCACCCCAGTGAACAAGATATACAATCCCTCCACAAACCAAGAAGGCACTAAGGGCAGTAAAAAACCAACCTCCAATGACATTTATCACTCCTGCAACCCGGTATACAGCACTGTCTGTTCCCCATGCACGGTCTGCTAATGAACTTCCCATGGTCACCATAAAAGTAACATAGGTGGTCGACAAGGGTAACTTGAGGGATGTAGCAATTGAGATTAAAATGGCTGCTACTGTAAGGTTGATAGAAGCCCTAAGGGTGTCAAATGAGGGTGCGTCGGAATTTTTCAAGGTTGACTTGTCAACCGTAATCTCAAACGAACCACTGATTTTATTGGAAACACTAACTGGAAATAAGTTGGAAAAATATTGGTTTAAGCCCACAAAAAAGCGAACCAATAGTCGGGATAAAAAGTTGGGACGAAAACGTTCTTTAATATCATTTTGATCAGAAAGGTCAAGGGAGGTTTTGACCACTTTTTTAGCTTTTGAAGAAAACCACAAAGTGAGAACCATAATCAAACCCGAACCCAAAAGAAATATCGTTGGAGTAGGCACTTTATTGGAAAGTACGGTCATGCTAAACTCATTAGCAGCAATTCCAGAACTGGCCCAAGCTTCATAGGACTGATAAGCTGCAACAGGAACGCCAATAAAGTTGACCAAGTCATTACCAGCAAACGCAAGTGCTAGCGCAAAAGTTCCCACACCAATGATTACTTTATAAATATCCACTCTAAGTACCCTCATCAAAAAGTAAGAGAACAAATACCAAAACAAAAGACTGGAAAGGTTTACCAAAAAAGAATTGGATTCAAGGAAAGAATTGATCGTCATGCCGTCTAAAAAATCATATTCAATACCAGCGTAAGGGGTTCCTTTGATTCCTTTAATCAAAATAAAATTACTGATGGCCGCTAGCGACAAACCTCCAAAAAGAGAATTAATCAATTTTGATTTTTGAAGAAAATCATGGGTGAGTAAAGCTCTAGATATCCATTGCACTAAAGCTCCTACAGTAAAGGCTATGAAAACAGAAAGTAAAATTCCCAAAATAATTTGAGTTGCCTTCTCCGTATTGATGAAGGTGGACAACTCCATGAGATTGCCTGAATCCGAAAAAATTTTAATCAGTGACATTACAACAGCGGCTCCCAACAACTCAAAAACGATAGATACTGTAGTTGAGGTAGGCATTCCCAGGGTATTGAAAAAATCTAAAAGCAATATGTCGGTAAGCATCACCGCCATAAAGATGTAGATGATTTCTTCAAAATTAAAAGCTCCAGGATTGAAAATTCCCTTACGAGCAACCTCCATCATACCACTAGAGAATAAGGCTCCCAAGGCAATTCCCAAACTCGCAAATATCATGATGTTTCTAAAAGAAATGGCCTTTGAACCAATCGCAGAATTAAGAAAATTTACTGCATCATTGCTAACCCCAACAATCAAGTCCCCTATGGCCAGTAGACTTAATAAAACAACAATATATAAGTATATGTTTTCCAAAAACAGTTTGAATGTTAAAATCGAACAGCATAACTAAAAGAAAAGGTCCTTCCTATATGACGAAGACTAAAATACTTTCGCTCTTCATTAAAGCCAATAAAATTACTCTCTCGTTTATCATCCAAAAGGTTGGTCACTTTCAAAGTCAACGTTCTGTTCTTTTTAAGTTGTTTAATAATGTTAAAGTTAAGACTATTAAATGGCAATGTATATACATCAGGATAAAAACCATTACCTACAACTTGTAAAGTTTTTCCTTGGACATTGTAAAAGATTGTTCCTTGGAGTCCTTTTTCTTGATTGTTGTATTCAATGCCTACATTTATCAAATAAGGAGATTGACCTTGAAGTGGTCTTGAAGTTCCCAATGTTTGTCCTTCCC
>JAYPMF010000111.1:0-5818 GCA_038129785.1 Flavobacteriaceae bacterium | reverse complement strand
GGGTTGTGAGGAAAATCACCTGTAGGATCACAATAAATCTGGACAGTAGTTACACCCAGGGCTTCCATAAGTATGGGAACGGCAATACCTCCAGAAGAGTTTACTGCATCTAACACTACCTTAAATTTTTTTTGCTTTATGCTTCCTGAATTGACCAAGGGAAGGGCTAAAACTCTTCGTACGTGTTCTTCTATTGCTCCTGATACTTGGGTTACTTTTCCTAAATGATCAATAGTTGCATATTCGAACTCCTGTTTTTGTGCGATTTCAAGTACCTTTCTTCCAGATGCAGCATTCAAAAACTCACCTCTTTGATTAAGTAGTTTTAGGGCATTCCAATGCTTGGGATTGTGACTTGCGGTAATAATGATCCCGCCATCAGCTTTATGTTGTGTAACTGTCATTTCAACCGTGGGCGTGGTGGAGAGGCCCACATCCAATACCTCTATACCATAGCCTACTAAAGTCTGGTTGACCAAACCTTGCACCATACTACCGGAGATCCTGGCATCTCTCCCTACCACTACCTTGAACTCTTTTTCCTTATGGTTTTTCTTTAACCAGTGGGCATAAGCAGAAGTAAATAATACAGTATCAAGTGGAGTGAGGTTATCAGAAGTTTTACCTCCGATGGTTCCTCTGATTCCTGAGATGGATTTGATTAAAGTCATACGCAAAGATAACGAATGCTCTATTTTAGATAATTCATTTTTTTCTTATTCCATGTTAGAATTAATAATTAAACTGGTATAATTATATTAGTCTTGAATTTAACGCATAAGAAAACAATCATATGAATTACCTCGCACATGTTTATTTATCTGGTTCTGACGAATTTCTATGCATTGGTAATTTTATCGGAGATCATGTAAAAGGAAAGGCTTATTTAGATTATCCAGAGACTATACAAAATGGGATTCTATTGCATCGTAAGATTGATTATTTTACCGATCAACACTTTTTGTTTAAAAAAAATGTCACTCTATTATTTCCTAAATTTCGTCACTATAGCAGGGTCATTGTTGATATGTTTTTCGATCATTTTTTAGCGAATCAATGGAATAATTATCATCCTGAGCCACTTGAACAGTTCAGTAAACGGTTTTATGCTATGATTGAACAGTATTCAAGTATTTTACCTGATAAAACAAAAAAAATTTTACCAGTCATCTCAAAATATAATTGGTTTTTAGCTTACAGTACGTTTTATGGCATGGAAAAAATTCTTTCTCAAATGTCACAGCGTACAAAATTCTCATCAAATTTATCCACGGCAATACTGGTGCTAGAAAAAAATTATCCAAAGATCGCCATAGATTTTAAAATATTCTTTTGTGAATTAGAGGATTTTGTCAAGGAGGAAAAGGAAAAACTTTCTTGATCTACTCTCATAAATTTTATTTTTATCATGAAAAGTTATGATAGTTTGTAGTCGTAAATTCCCCCTTTAAATTACTATTTTTGTAGGATTGAATATGAAAGAAAGCATAAGTTGTATTGATATTCAAGGGGCAAGGGTTCACAACCTTAAGAATGTAAGCCTTAAAATACCTAGGGATAAATTAGTAGTTATTACGGGGCTTTCAGGTAGCGGAAAATCTTCATTGGCCTTTGATACCATCTATGCAGAGGGACAACGCCGATATATTGAAACTTTTTCAGCCTACGTAAGGCAATTTTTGGGAAACTTGGAAAGGCCTGATGTCGACAAAATAGATGGGCTTTCTCCGGTGATTGCGATAGAACAAAAAACCACCTCTAAAAGTCCGCGTTCTACCGTAGGAACCATTACTGAACTTTATGATTATGTCAGACTTCTTTTTGCACGTGTTGGAACAGCATTCAGCTATGTGACACAAGAAAAAATGGTTAATTTCAGTGATGACCAGATTATCCAACTTATACTTGAGGAATATATAGATAAAAAGGTTATTATTCTATCTCCCATGATAAATGCACGAAAAGGGCATTATAGAGAGTTGTTTGATTCCCTTTCCAGACAAGGTTTTCTCAGGGTAAGGGTGGATGGTGAAATATTAGATTTGACCCCTGGTATGAGAGTTGATAGATATAAAACCCACGACATTGAGTTGATCATTGACAAGATCAGGATAAAGCAAGATGAAAATTCTCTCAAAAGACTAATCGAATCCCTCAAAACAGCCATGTATTATGGAGAAGAATCAATAATGTTGATTGATGAAGAAACAGAAAAATCACGTTTTTTCAGCAGAAAATTAATGTGTCCAACTTCTGGTGTTTCCTATGCACTTCCTGAACCAAATTCTTTTTCTTTTAATTCACCAAAAGGGATGTGTTTGAATTGTAAAGGTTTGGGTAATCAGTTTGAAGTAAGCATAGATAAAATCATTCCCGACGATAGTATTTCTATAGAAAAGGGGGGAATATCTCCATTGGGAGAGAAGAAGAGTAATTGGGGGTTCAGACAAATGGAGGTGATAGCCAAACGTTATAACTTTTCGCTCACAGATCCTATAAAGAATATACCAAAGGAAGCATTAGAGGTTATCCTTAAAGGGGGAAACGAAAAGTTTACCTTGGTCTCAAAAACATTGGGCCTAACAAGAGATTACAAAATAGATTATGAGGGTATTGAGAATTTTATAAAATACCAATTTGATAACACAGATTCCTCTGGGATCAAACGTTGGGCAAATAGTTTTATGGATGAAAAAAAATGCAGTTCATGTCATGGTGCACGTTTAAATAAAGAATCTCTAAATTTTAAAATTAATGGTCTAAATATTGAAGATGTCAGTGCTTTAGATTTGGGAGACCTTTTTCAGTGGTTTGAAGATTTGCAAAAAGAATTATCCAACAACCAACTAAAAATAGCTGGGGAAATCATTAAAGAAATCAAAACGAGATTAAAATTCTTGTTGGATGTAGGTCTAAATTATCTTTCTCTAAATCGGTCGTCAAAATCCCTTTCAGGAGGTGAAGCACAACGTATAAGACTGGCCACCCAAATTGGATCGCAACTGGTAGGTGTACTTTATATATTGGATGAACCCAGTATTGGTTTGCATCAAAGAGATAATGAAAAACTAATTAATTCCCTAGAATCATTGAGGGACATTGGTAATTCAGTGATTGTTGTTGAGCATGACAAAGAGATGATCTTGCGAGCCGATCACATCATTGATATAGGTCCAATGGCCGGTAAAAATGGAGGTGAAATAATCTCTGAGGGAAGCCCTAAAATGTTGATAAAACATAAAACCCTCACTGCACAGTACTTGAATCATCAAAAGCAAATACAAATTCCAAAAAATAGGAGACAAGGAAATGGAAAACGTATTGTTTTGTCTGGATGCACCGGTAACAATCTTAAAAATATAGAAATCCAAATCCCTCTTGGAATCATGATCGGTGTAACAGGTGTATCGGGTAGTGGTAAATCAACTCTGATCAACGAAACTCTATACCCTATCCTCAATGCACATATTTACAATGGTGTCAAACCTCCTCTGCCATACAAGAAAATTAACGGATTAAAGTATTTGGATAAAGTAGTTGATGTAAATCAGTCTCCCATTGGTAGAACTCCAAGAAGTAATCCGGCTACTTATTGTGGAGTTTTTAGTGAAATCAGAACTTTATTCACACTTACTCCCGAGGCACAAATAAGGGGCTATAAACCAGGAAGATTCAGTTTTAACGTCAAAGGGGGAAGATGTGAAACGTGTCAAGGCGGTGGTATGAAAGTAATTGAAATGAACTTTTTGCCTGATGTCCATGTAGAATGTGAAACTTGTAATGGCAAACGTTTTAATCGAGAGACCCTAGAAATAAGATTTAAAGGAAAATCAATTGCTGATGTTTTGGAAATGTCGGTTAACCAAGCCTGCAGCTTTTTTGAAAGTCACCCCAAAATTTATCGAAAATTAAAAACAGTTCAAGATGTTGGACTGGGATATATTACATTAGGTCAGTCCTCAACCACACTTTCTGGTGGCGAGGCGCAACGAATAAAATTGGCTACTGAGTTATCAAAAAAAGATACAGGACAAACTCTATATATATTGGATGAACCCACTACAGGACTTCATTTCGAGGATGTAAGAGTTTTAATGGAGGTTTTGGATAAACTCGTTAAAAGAGGAAATACCGTATTGATTATTGAACACAATATGGATGTGATCAAACTTGTAGATCACCTGATCGATATTGGCCCTGAAGGTGGAAAAAATGGAGGTAAATTAGTTGGGCAAGGGACTCCAGAAGAGATTGTAAAAGTCAAAAAAAGCCATACTGGCAAGTATTTAGCAAAAGAGCTTGAAACGCATTGAGATGAATTTATTCAAGAACATTTTACAAGCAGATATATTTTAAAACTAACTTCTAATCTTGATCTCATAAGAAATTTAACATTTTTTACCTTATTTGCATTATTGGTGGGTGATTTCATTTTTGGTCAAAATCAAATTTCTTACGATATAGATGCTTCCATTGATGCTTCAGGAAAAAAAATTCAAATCAGTCAAAAGATCATTTTTGAGAGTCTATCACCAATGAGTGCAGATACAATATACCTTACGGATTGGTCCAATGCTTACTCAAGTGTAAAATCCCCAATGGCTGAAAGGTTTGTTGAAGAATATGATCGAAGTTTCTATTTGTCTAATAAATCTAAATTGGGTTTTACTGTTATCAACTCTATCACTGTTAATGGTTTACAAACAAACTGGAGTAGGCTGGTAAACCAACCAGATATTATTAGGGTAGTATTCAATTCGAGTGTTAGTGAAAATAATACAACAACCCTATCCTTGGATTATCAGGTGGTTCTTCCGGATTCTAAATTTACGGGATACGGTTACGATTCAAAAGGTGATGTGATGTTGAGATACTGGTACATAGCTTTAAGCCCATTTTACGACAACCAATGGAGAAATTACAGTCATCTTAATCTTAACGACTTCAGTATAAAGACTGGGTCCTATAATTTAAAGCTTACTGTCCCAAATGGGACAACTGTCCAAAGCAATCTTCAAAAAAGGAAAGTTAATGATGGTATACATTACTTTTCAGGAAAACAAAATAGAGAACTAATACTCTACTTCACAAAAAACAATCCATTTGAAACTTTTAATGTTACAGATGATCGTGTCATTATTACTGATATTTTTAAAAAAAACGGTATAAATAATACCAATTTAGATAAGGTTAAAAGAATTGATGCTTTTGTCACAGGTATTTTTAATTACAAAGGGGAAAAAAAGTATGTTGTTCCTGCATTGATCTACAATAAAAATCCCTTTTTTGGGCTAAATGACCTGCCAAAGTTTTTAGCTCCTTTCAATAATTCATTTTTAGATGAGATAAGCTTTTTGAAATCATATTTACATTTTTATTTATCAAACAACCTATCTATTGATCTGAGAAAAGATCATTGGATTGTTGGTGGACTTCAAACCTACATAATGATCAAATATATTGAGACCTACTATCCCAAAGAAAAATACTTAGGACGAGTAGGTCGTTTTAAATTATTGAAAGCATATACGTTGGCAGAAATTGATTTTAATGAAAGTTTTTGGATGTATTATGAGTTTATGGAAAGAGCCAACCTGCATCAATCTGATTTTTTACCAAAAGACAAACTGGTTAGATTTAATGAAAAGATTGGTTCTCCTTATCACGTAGGAATAGGACTCAGGTATATAGAACATTATATTGGAAAACAAGTTATCGATAAAGTATTCAAACAATATCTTAATCAATCTGAAAAAAAATTGACCTTTCTAAGTTTGATGAAAAAATACAGCCCTAAGGATATTAATTGGTTCGAGAA
>JAYPMF010000110.1:2757-5899 GCA_038129785.1 Flavobacteriaceae bacterium | reverse complement strand
TTTATGGAGTCAGAACAAATGTATGGAGATAAAGGGGAAGTCCCTGAGGGAGAATACACCCTTCCCATAGGTGTTGCTGATATCAAAAGACAAGGAAAAGATGTTACAATAGTATCTTTTGGTAAAATCATTAAAGTTGCATATGATGCAGCTGAAACACTATCTAAAGAAGGGATTGATTGCGAGATTATAGACCTTAGATCTATAAGACCTATGGATTATGAAGCTATTTTCAACTCTGTAAAAAAAACCAACCGATTGGTTATACTAGAAGAGTCCTGGCCTTTTGGAAATATTTCTACAGAGATTACGTATCAGGTTCAAAATCAAATCTTTGATTTTCTTGATGCACCCATTGAAAAAATAAATACAGCTGATACCCCTGCGCCATACTCACCTGTATTATTAGCTGAGTGGCTTCCCAGCAGTAACGATGTGATCAAAGCCGTAAAAAAAGTTATGTACATTATCTAATTAATCTCCTAACCTTCGCCCAAAAATTTCATTCTTAAATTTTACTTGACCTTCACGAAAATTGTTCCTTAGTACAAATCGCTGCATATGTTAATTACTAATCTAATGTGTACTTATTGAAAACCGAAAAATGCTCATAGAGACTACCTGATTGAATTAGAATTATACTAACCGTCGAAGTTATTTAAGATAAAAATATATATCTTGAGTTGGAGTTTAATAAAATTTAAATGAACCTACTATTTGAGAATTTCTTCGTAATGGACAATATTATCTGCTATTTCAGATTCATTTTGTGCCTCTAGGGAGATGTTATAGTCAGATTTTTCAATTTTTTCCCCCATATTATCTGCTTTAATTGCAATTGTCGGCGCAATTACCAAAGCCACTACAGACATCAATTTTAATAAAATATTGAGAGAGGGTCCAGAAGTATCTTTAAATGGATCACCAACTGTATCACCAACTACTGCTGCTTTATGGGCATCTGATCCCTTTCTTCCATCTGACTCAATCATTTTTTTGGCATTGTCCCAAGCTCCTCCGGCATTGGACTGGAAAATCGCCATTAGTATTCCACAAGTAGTTACACCTGCTAATAGTCCACCTAGCATTTCTGCACCACCCAAAAATCCTACAGTTACAGGAACTAATATGGCCAAAAGGCCGGGCATTACCATTTCTTTAATGGAAGCTTTGGTAGATATCTCTACACATTTTTCATAGTCTGCCTTACCATCAGCAGCATCAAAAACAGCTCTGTCTTTGGCGTTTGCTTTGGAAATATCAGCATCGTATTTACGCATAATTTCGAGAGCTGCTTTCAATTCGGGAATGTCTTTAAATTGTCTTCTCACCTCTTCAATCATCGACATGGCTGCACGTCCAACTGCATTCATAGAGAGTGCAGAAAAAACAAAAGGCAACATGCCTCCCACAAGAAGTCCTGCCATTACTCTGGGTTTTGAAACATCGATGGCTGTCACGTTAGCTACTTGCATGAAAGCAGAAAATAATGCCAAAGCGGTTAAAGCTGCAGAGGCAATGGCAAAACCTTTTCCAATGGCAGCAGTAGTATTCCCAACAGCATCTAATTTATCGGTTCGTTCTCTAACTTCGGCAGGTAATTCTGCCATCTCGGCAATACCCCCCGCGTTATCTGAAATTGGACCGTAAGCGTCAACTGCCAACTGAATACCTGTGTTGGCCAACATGCCAACTGCGGCAATAGCAATTCCATACAATCCTGCATAGTGATGAGATACTAAAATCGCCGCAGCAATAAGTATTATGGGAATCATTGTCGACATCATTCCTACACCCAGACCCGCAATAATATTGGTAGCTGATCCAGTTTCTGATTGACGGACAATTGCAGAAACAGGTTTAGTTCCCGTTCCCGTATAATACTCAGTAATTTTTCCAACACCCAAACCTGCAACTAATCCTGAAATAGTAGCTAAAAATACACCCAGGGCTCCAGAAGGTAAACCCTCTGTTGATTCTGGGATCATTGAAGTAATAACAAAATAGGAAACGATCACCATCAAACCCGCTGATCCAAATTCTCCTATGTTTAGTGCAGTTTGAGGATTACCCCCTTCCTTAACTTTTACAAAAAAAGTTCCTATAATAGACATTACTATTCCTAAAGCTGCTATAACCATCGGAAGGTAAACAGCACCCAAACCTCCAAATTCAGGAGTAATGATAAATGCTCCTAAAACCATTGTACCAATAATAGAACCTACAGATGATTCAAATAAATCAGCACCCATTCCGGCAACATCTCCCACATTGTCTCCCACATTATCTGCTATAGTAGCAGGATTTAGAGGATGATCCTCTGGGATTCCAGCTTCAACTTTTCCCACAAGGTCAGCGCCTACATCAGCAGCCTTAGTGTAAATTCCGCCGCCTACTCTGGCGAACAATGCGATTGAGGATGCCCCCATAGAAAATCCCGTCAAAACATTAAGAACAGTAGTCAAGTTTTCAGATCCTGGCCATATCATTTGATAAATCATGAAAAGACCACTCAAACCCAAAATACCTAGGCCAACCACCCCCAATCCCATCACAGAACCCCCGGTGAAAGCTACCTCCATAGCCTTACCTAAAGAAATCCTTGCGGCATTGGTAGTCCGAACATTGGCCTTGGTAGCTACACGCATTCCAATAAATCCTGCGAGAGCAGAGCAAATGGCACCCACAACAAATGACACTGCGACCATTCCGTGAGATCCTTCTTCATTACTTCCTTTGATGTATAACAGCACAGCCAAACAGACCACAAAAATCGATAATATTCTGTATTCAGCTTTAAGAAAGGACATTGCTCCTTTAGCAATATTATCAGCAATGGTTGCCATCTTTTCATTTCCAACTTCTTGCTTGGTGATCCAAATGTTTTTAATGTAAACAAACATCAAGCCCAATAGTCCGAACGCAGGTAAAAATTCAATAACAAATTTCATGTATTAATGGTTTTTTGATGGCCCCAAAAGTACTAAAACCAATTCTAATAAAAAATAATCTAAAGCCTATAAATTACAATGAAATAAAATCTTAAAAATCGTATGATTTAGTTTGTTAGAACAAGCCATTCAATTCCGCATCAATTTTTTCAATTATTTTTCCAAAATCTTCTTTGTTTTCAACAAAATCA
>JAYPMF010000110.1:2303-2747 GCA_038129785.1 Flavobacteriaceae bacterium | reverse complement strand
ATTTGGTCAACATCGATAATTACCAACTTTCCCTTATTATAAGTATATATCCAAGCTTCATACCTTTCATTCAATCGACTCAGATACTCTATGCTTATAGAGTTTTCATATTCTCGCCCTCTTTTATGAATTTTATGAACTAAGTTGGGGATACTGCTTCTTAGGTATATCAGTATGTCCGGGCCCTCAATCATGGATTCCATTAATGCAAATAGGGACTGGTAGTTATTGAAATCTCGCTGATTCATTAAACCCATTGAATGAAGGTTGGGAGCAAAAATGTGAGCGTCCTCATAGATAGTTCGGTCTTGAATATATTTTTTATCAGAAGTTCTAAAACCATCCAATTGACGAAATCTACTGTTCAAAAAATAGATTTGAAGGTTAAAAGACCATCGTTCCATATGGTTGTAAAAATCATCCAAATACGGGTTGTCAATCACG
>JAYPMF010000110.1:0-2293 GCA_038129785.1 Flavobacteriaceae bacterium | reverse complement strand
GTAATTCTGCTAAAATGGTTTTTCCTGCACCAATATTTCCTGCGATGGCAATATGCATCATAATTTTTTTGCATGCAGAAAGATAATTACTTTTTTGATTAAGGACTTTTAAGATACTTGATTTTTTTGCCAAATCTTTGGATTTAGTTACCATAAAGTTGACGGATTGAAAAAAAAATGGATTTTTTTTAAAATTTAAAAATTAGTAATACATTTGCATCTGAATCGAGGAAGGATTTGACTGATTGCAACCTCTAAAAAAAATGCTAAAGCAGTGTTGCTTTTAGACTTATTCGTCAGATCCCCAATAAAAAGCAACAATTAAATGCCATATTTTTTTACTTCCGAATCAGTAAGCGAGGGCCATCCCGACAAGGTATCTGATCAGATCAGTGACGCTCTGCTCGATAATTTTATTGCTTTCGATCCCGATAGTAAGGTAGCTTGTGAAACAATGGTCACTACAGGACAAGCCATACTTGCAGGAGAGGTAAAAAGTCACACTTACTTGGACGTACAAAGTATCGCTCGCGAAACCATTAACCAAATCGGTTATACTAAAGACGAATATCAATTTAGTGGTAACTCTTGTGGTGTGATCTCTTTGATCCATGAGCAATCAAAGGACATTAACCGTGGAGTGGACAGAGCCGAAAAAGAGAATCAAGGAGCTGGAGACCAAGGGATAATGTTTGGTTATGCAACTGATGAAACGCACAACTTCATTCCTTTGGCATTGGATTTATCACATAAAATATTGATTGAGTTGGCCACACTAAGGAGAGAAAACAATGAGATTAAATATCTCCGACCTGATGCAAAATCACAAGTAACTATCAAATATAGTGACCAAGGAAAACCTTTGCTAATAGATACCATAGTGGTTTCAACTCAACACGATCAATTTCATGAAGATGATGAAAAGATGTTGGAAAAAATAAAAAGTGACATCATTAACATTGTCATTAAAAAGGTTATTGAAAAGGAACCTGAACACATTCAAAATCTTTTCAATGATGATATTACCTATCACATTAATCCTACAGGGAAATTTGTAATCGGAGGTCCTCATGGTGATACAGGATTGACAGGAAGAAAAATTATTGTTGATACCTATGGTGGAAAAGGAGCACATGGAGGAGGAGCTTTTAGTGGGAAAGATCCCAGCAAAGTTGACCGTAGCGCTGCTTATGCAGCCAGACATATAGCGAAGAATCTCGTGGCTGCTGGTGTAGCCAGTGAAATATTAGTTCAATTGAGTTATGCTATTGGTGTAGTCGAACCAACTTCCATTAACATCAACACATATAACACATCCAAAGTTTCCTTCTCCGATCCTGAACTCGCGGATAAGGTCAGGAAAATTTTTGACCTTCGGCCCTATGCTATCGAAAATAGACTCAAACTTAGAAACCCTATCTACCTTGAAACAGCCGCTTATGGTCACATGGGAAGACAACCTGAGGAAATCACAAAGGTTTTTGAATCGCCTTACAGTGGTAGGTTAGAAAAAACCGTTGAACTTTTTACTTGGGAAAAACTAGATTATTTAAATGAAATTAAAAACACTTTCAAATTATGAGCTTAAAACTAGCTACTAACGCACTTCATGCAGGGCATGACGTGACACAAACTCAAGGAACCAGAGCCGTTCCTATTTATCAAACTTCTTCATATGTGTTCAATGACTCAGAACATGCCGCCAATTTATTTGCACTATCAGAGTCGGGATACATTTACACTCGCTTAAACAACCCAACCAATGATGTCTTAGAACAGCGTTTGGCGGCTGTTGAAGGCGGTGTTGCGGCTGTTGCCACTGCATCCGGTACAGCAGCCATAGCTACCACATTCATGACCTTACTCAAGGCAGGGGATCATATTGTAGCGTCCAATAGCCTTTACGGTGGAACCTTTAATATGCTTAACAATACTTTACCTAGATTTGGTATTACAACAACTTTTGTAGATCCGGATGATGTAGACAATTTTGCAAAAGCAGTTAAGCCAAATACCAGAGCTTTTTTCGCTGAATCTTTGGGAAATCCAAAATTGGATGTTTTAGACCTTGAAGGAATCAGTGCCCAAGCTAAAGCGGCAAAAGTTCCTTTTATTGTGGATAATACCATTGCTACTCCGGCTTTGTTAAACCCTATAGCTCATGGTGCTAATATTGTAATCCATTCATTAACTAAGTATATTACTGGAAATGGAACAACCATTGGTGGTGTTATCATTGATGCTGGAACCTTTGATTACTCTAATGGAAATTTCCCTGAGTTTACCGAACCAT
>JAYPMF010000109.1:0-5917 GCA_038129785.1 Flavobacteriaceae bacterium | reverse complement strand
AATCTAAAGGAGTTGACAGTGGAAAGTGGGTATGGTTTCATGTAGCTTCACTTGGAGAATTTGAACAAGCCCGTCCACTTATTCTAGATTACAAAGAGGCTTTTCCAGATGAAAAAATTTTACTTACTTTTTTCTCACCATCTGGTTATGAAGTCCAAAAAAAATTCTCTGCGGCTGATTGTATTTGCTATTTGCCATGGGATACACTCAATAATGTGAATCGATTTCTAGATTTTTGCAATTTAAAGCTGGCCATATTTGTAAAATATGAATTCTGGTTAAACTACTTTAATGGGCTTAACAAAAGAAAAATTCCTGTTTACTCAGTTTCAACTATTTTTAGACCAAATCAATTATTTTTTAAAAGCTACGGGAAGGCTTACAGAAAAATCCTATATGGGGTAAAACACTTTTTTGTCCAAAACGATGAGTCTAAAAAACTATTGAACTCAATAGGAATTGATCAGGTAAGTGTCAGTGGAGACACCAGACTAGATCGCGTATATGATTTGACCCAAAATCACAAAAGGGATGAGATCATTGAAAAGTTTTTAAAAAATCAAGAATGTTTTGTCGCAGGTAGCACTTGGCCTGAGGACTATGAACTTATGGATCATTTTCTGAAAAAACCTGCAAACTTAAAAATTATAGTAGCACCGCACGAAATATCAAAGTCGTCTATCGAAAATCTTGAAAAAAAAATATCATTTCCATGCGCAAAATGGAGTGATTTTGACGATAAAAGTGATGCAGACAAAAAAGTAATCATAATTGACACCATTGGACAATTAGCCATGATTTATCACTATGCAAAATTTGCCTACGTAGGTGGGGGAATGAAAAAAGGGGGATTGCACAATACATTAGAACCGGCAGCTTATGGAATTCCAGTTATCATAGGAAAATATTTCAATAGGTTTCAGGAGGCTGTGATTTTAGAAAAAAAAGGAGGCATTTCGTCTGTAAAATCTCCATATGAGTTCGAAAAAATATCAAACGCCTTGTTAAATGATCAAAAATTAGTCCAAAAAATGGGAGAAATCAATCAAAATTATGTAGCATCAGGAACGGGTGGGAGTCATTACATTACTGAGACAATTAAAAAACATAGAACTAAATAAATTTACAATTTATTTATATTTACTTACAATCTTAAAATATGAGGAAAACATTATTAGCCTTATTCTTTCCATTACTAGTTGTTGTTCAGGCACAACAAGCAACAGATAGCCCTCTTAATGTCATTCTTTTGATTGGAGACGGAATGGGATTAACTCAAATATCTGCTGGAATGTATGTAAATAACAATCAAACTGTTTTAGAAGATTTTCCTGTCATTGGACTTTCCAAAACCCATGCAACAAATAGTTTGGTTACTGACTCTGCTGCAAGCGGAACCGCCATGGCCTGCGGAGAAAAAACTTATAATGGTGTTCTTGGAATTAATTCAAAAAACAAAAAACTTCAGTCTATATTAGAAATATGTGAAGAAAATGGATACAATACTGGACTTATTGCCAATTCAAGTATTGTTCATGCAACCCCAGCTTCTTTTTATGCAAATATTGATTCCCGAAAAAAATATGAAGAAATTGCTCTTCAGCTGAGTGAAAGTAATGTAGACTATTTCATTGGGGGAGGAAAAAAATATTTTAACAAAAGAGAGGACAACAGAAACCTTATTAAAGAAATGGATAAGGTAGATGTGGTCAAAAACTTCAATGCCTATCAAAAATCGGATGCAGACCGAATTGGATTTTTTACATTCAATGACGAACCCCCATCAATCATTGATGGCAGACCCCCTTTATTGGCAAAGTATCTGACAGCAACCCTAGATAAATTGGAAAACCGTGTAGAGCCTTTTTTTCTAATGGTAGAGGGTTCCCAGATCGACTGGGGAGGTCATGCCAATGACATTGAATATATCACCTCTGAGTTTATAGAGTTCAATGAAGCTATTGGAGTGGCACTAAATTTTGCAAAAAACAATTCCAATACTTTAGTGATCGTAACAGCTGATCACGAAACAGGAGGACTAGCCATTACTATGGGAAAAACAAAAGGTTATGAAATTGTTGCTAGCTTCAATACGGGAGGGCATAGTGCCACAATGGTTCCAGTTTTTAGCTATGGAAGGTTTTCAGAACTTTTCGGAGGAATCTATGACAATACCCAAATCTTCCATAAAATGATAGAAGCTTTAAGTTTAGATTAATCCTACTTGGTTCTCATGTTTTTAATCACCTTTTTTTCAAAGGTTGATTTATCTTCCAAAATTTCATAAAAACTTGCCAGAAATTCTTTGGAGCTCTGAAATTCAGTGCTTAACTCAAAGTTTGATTTTTGAGCATCTAAGATTTGGAAAAATTCTGACTTCTTTTCCAATAATTGATCTCTGACTTCATAAACAATGGATTCATCTCTTTTAAAACCTCTATATTTTCTGTCTTTGACAGATTTAATTCCCAGTCGGCTGTTAACTATGGCATAGCTTGCATCTACTAAACCACACAAATCAAAATCATAGGGCAAGGGATAGATTTTTTTATTCGCATAAAGCAATTTTCCATTGTGTTGGTAAGCAACAGAAAAATCTGTGTTTCCAATCATAAATTGGAACATTGAATTTTGGATGGATGTCATGTCATCCATGGCTTTGGGATGAATGTATCTTTCAAAGGATTTTCCCTCAAACCTGTCAGCAACACGTTTGTCGTCCTCTATTAAAAATCCTTTGAGGTCATGAACGATTGTCTTGTTTCTTTTGACTTCTGAGAACTCAATTTCAACCATTCGAGTTTTGAAGTGATAAGGAGATATTTTTTCATAAAACTTATAAGCAATGAACTCCTGAACAACGTTATCATTTTTTTCGTCTTGAAGTAGGCAGGGAACAACAAGCTTTAAACTTTTATTTCCTTCAAACAAGGAGCCCTCCGCTTTAGATTTTTTAATTTTCATCTTAATAGGAGGAAAATAGCACTTGGACCTCCTAAAATTTCCCCGAGCTCTTAAAGAAACTTCTAGATCATTCCATTTATTATTATTCCAAAAAGACATATTAGTCTTAATATATGTTGTATCATCAGTTTCAAGTTGAATAACTTTGTTGGAATAACTTAACTTGATTTTTAATGGATCCTGATTTTCAAATAATTGATCCGATTTCTGACTGATTTGAGCAGAAATAGATGACACCATAAGAAGTGCCAACACAAAAAACATTTGTTTATTCATAATTTAGTTTTTAGTTTTACTAAAATACAATATTTGTGATAAAATACCTATCAATCATTAACCACCGCACACTTATAACAATGTTTCTATCGTTATTGGTTCCTTCTTTTGCGTATAATTTTGAAATCATTTACAATATTGATCTTACCTTGATTAGTATTGCAATTATTTTTCCCTTGGTATTTGCCATAAGGGGGGCATTCAAACGAAGGGAGAAGGCTTTGGAGTTTTTGAGTTTACATAGGGGAGCAATCAAAACTATTTCTTATTTTTTCATGAATAGCACTAAACTAACTGATGAGTCTAAAAATGAAATAAATAAAATCTTAGATGACCTTTCCAACTCATTTCTGAATCACCTATCACAATCTAGTTATAACACAGATGAAATTGATAACAAAACACAGTTGATTTATCAATTCATCGAAAAAAATAATGAAGAAATCTCAGGAGGAGTAAAACAGAAAATATTTAGATTTATTAGAGATGTTCATGTATCTCAGGAAAATCTTATTGCTATTCATACCCATAGAACTCCAATTAGCTTGAAAGCATACTGTTTAATCTTTATTTACTTATTTCCAATTATATATACTCCTACCATTATCAATAAAATAGGATTGGAAAACCCTATGGGACTGACTTATTTTGTAATTATTCTAAGTGAGTTTATACTAATTTCTCTTTACAACATTCAAGATCAAATGGAATATCCCTTCGATAAAGACGGTTTAGATGATATTAAATTGGACTATTTTAAAGTCAATAGGTCCATCAAGTAAAGAAATTATTCTAAACATTATTTATAGTTTTTCCAAAAAACAAATAACTACTTTCATTCGATTGCATTTTATTGAATATCCATACTCTGTAAATTAAAATTTCTATACCCATAGAAAAATTTAACAAAAAGGACTTTATCCCAAAAAACAGAGTTAAAATATATTAAATCCTAAATCCAAACGACTCAGTATCTCTAAGTGTTTTAATCTAATCAAAAACAAGAAAGTTGTATACCTATAAAAATAAAATAAAGGAATTTCGTGACCTTTTATTTTAAAATATTTTAAATTTTATAATTTAAAAATGAATAATTTTAACGTTATATTAATTTATATATTAATAAATGTTAATATTGTATACTATTAGGGTAATTAAAATGAATAAAGTAGGCCGATTTGCAAATATCTTTGCTTTATAAAAAAATTACCCAAAATGAAAAAGATTTTATTCTACTCCTTATTGATTTCTTTAACCACTTTAGGCGCAGCTGAAGTGGCAATTTTCAAAGACAGTATAACTATTAATACTATTGAAGAAAAAACACTATTAGCCATTCAGACAGAGAATTACAAATACATTGAAGAACTTCTTCAGTCCGGTACCATCAGCCCAAGAATGACTATTAATGGTAAACCGTTGATCATCCATGCAGCCATTCACGACAAAGCAGAAATGATTTTATTGTTGGCCTCTTATGGAGCGATGATTGTTGAACCCATCTGTGATGAGGGAAAAGACATTATGGAGCATGCTATAGAAAATAAGGCTATTCATGCTCAAGCTCAAATTATTGTTATCAAAGCTTAATTTGGCAAACTACAAATAAAATAACTCAATTATTGTATTCCACTTATTGGACTTTTTACACCAAATAAGTTTCAAATTATTGAATAATTAGTTTATGAGTGGTGTAAATATTTTGTTGATATACTTTTATAATATATAAACCACTAGACAAATCATCCACTACAATAAAGTTATTCTTGGATGTCGATTCCTTAATTTTTTTACCAAGAATCGTGTAAAGTTCAAGTTTATCTATTTTACCCTCTGATAAGTAAACAAAAACCTTATTATTTGTAGGGTTAGGATATATTATCACTGTAGAAGATGAATCCTCAGTTTTAGGTTCTTTTGGTTCTATATCTTCTGAAGAATTAGTATTGCTTTCTGTATTACTATTTGAGCTACAATCATTTCCAACCTTATATGAGAAATATTTGGTAACAGCCATTCCACCAGCAAATGCGAATTTACAAGCATAAGAAATACTTTGACCTGGAGTAAATCCATCAACAGAAATACTAAAATTATTACCTGAACCTCCCATAGGTGTTTCTGCAAAAGGAGATTTACGCCATAAATATGCAACAACACCAGTTTTATCTTTATCTAAGAGTTCAAATGTAAAGGTTACGCTAGATCCATTGGTTACAAATGAGTAATTATAACCCACGGTAAATACTCCCTGACTAGCTTTATTTTCAGTTCCAGAGCATTCAGTATTCGTATTCTTTTTAGTAGTGGCTTGAAGCTCAATTGGATTAACAGACGCCATATTTTGGCTCAAATCTTTTGCAGTAACAGAAAAGTTATAGGTTGTTTCCGGATTCAAATTGTTTACAATCAATGATGTCTGAACTCCAGAGTCTGCTGTGATGGTATTTTGTTTTTGCCCATACACTACCTGATAAATTACTGAGCCAGAGTTATCATTTGCTTGAAGAAGTATTTCAACTGATCTTGAACCTACTTCTCCCAATGTCGCTGTAAAATTATTTGGGCCATCAGTATCGCTAGTATTTCCATTGCAATCGTCACCAACTACATAATTCATATATTTTGTTACAACTAAACCTCCAGCATATGTAAATTTTACAGCATAACTAATTGT
>JAYPMF010000108.1:0-5930 GCA_038129785.1 Flavobacteriaceae bacterium | reverse complement strand
TAATTGGCAAAACATACCCTCTTTTAGAGCCGATGTAATAGATCCTTCTCAAAACCTTAATTACCTGTCTATACGCTCCCGTTGGCAATGGTATGAAGGTCTTTTCAGTAAAGTCAATTTTAACACTCATATTACAACTGATTCATTTGATAGTATAGAACATATTGTTAAAATCAATACTCAAATAAAGATTCCTTTTTTCAATCAATACTTGAAGTTGATTTCTCATTTGGAGTTGATTAACACCGATTTTATGAGAGGTTATTACAATGAGGAAGCGCTAGGGTTTCAAAAAGGAATGGGTCGATTGGAGCTTCAGTTTTTTAATGTTGGAAAAAAACTGAAACTTTTATTGGGTGTCAAAGGGATCTACCCTTTTGGAGATATAGAAGAAGGCAATTCGATATTTTTTGTATATCCAAAAGCAGAAATTTCTTACAAGTCCGGCAGTGGAAAATGGGCTACCTTCGTCAACTACCATGGCAGCTATGACCTTAACAGTTTTACAGCTTTCTCTCTCGAAAATCCCTTTGTGGCCCCCACCTTGACCATCAAACCCACCCAAGTGAATCATCATGGTGATCTGGGGTTTAATGCCTACCCGGGATCGGGATTGTCTTTTAGGCTCAATGCCCACTACAGTAAATACGACAACTTCCCACTGTTTAAACGTTTGCCCTATGACCACAACAATAAAGATATGGCTTACCGTTTGGCCAATGCTTACCAAGTCATATACGACAGCATTGAAAAAATGGGTATCGTGACCCGGATCGCAATGCGATTCAGCGAATACAATAAAATCAGTCTTGAAACCGGTTATTTTAAATACGACAGAAACGGGGATCAAAAAGTTTGGAACGTGCCTTCACTGAACATTGAATTGAATGCCAATTTTAGATTGGGTCGAAAATTATTTTTTCAAGTTGGCGCGAATTATATTGGGGATAGGGATAGCGTCAGGAACCAGGTTGTTCTAATGTCAGAAAACAATAACGTAAATTTTGAAACCAATGAATCTTTGGGTTCAGTCTTTAGTATCGCATCTTCGATTACATGGAAAATCAACGCCCAATGGGACTTATTCTACCAAGGAAATATGTTCCTCAGCGAAAATACATCTCGCTGGGCTTATTATCAAAACCAAAGTCAGGTCCATTCAGGTGGGATACGTTACAAATTCGATATTAATCTCTAACAATTTGGCAATCTAAGCGCTAAATATTTTAACAGTATTTATTTTAGTTTAATTTTGTCATCATATTTTTCAAATGAAAAAAAATCCCCTTTTTCTGCTTATCATTTTTTGCCTCGCTACAGCCTGCACGGAGCGGGTTGATTTATTGGTTCACAATGCCAAAATTTATACCGTCAATGCCGATTTTGACCAAGCATCTGCTTTTGTGGTTAAGAATGGTAAATTCGTCGCAGTAGGAGGAGAGGACTTGGTCAATCAGTACAACCCTGCCAATACCGTTGATGCTCAAGGCTTAGCTATTTTCCCCGGATTTATTGATGCTCACGGACATCTTTTGTCCTTGGGTTTAAATCAGTTTAAGGCTGATTTGAGAGATACGGAGGGTGTTGATCAAATCGTTGAAAGGATCAAAAAATACCAAGAAAAATACAGTCAAAAAATCATACGGGGAGGAGGCTGGGACGAAAACCAATGGAGTGATATCTCATCCCTAGATAACGAAAAACTCAATGTGGCTTTTCCCGACACTCCTGTGGTTCTAGAACGTATCGATGGACATGCTTTTTTTGTCAATCAAAAGGCTCTTGAAATCGCGGGTATCAATTTTGACACAAAGGTTGAGGGAGGGCAAATCGTCAAATATAAAGGAAAGCTTACCGGCGTGCTGGTAGACAACGCCAAGCAATTGGTTCAAAATATTATTCCCGAATTTTCTAAAGAACATAAAATTAAAGCACTTCTCAAGGCGCAGGAACTCAGTTTTGAAAATGGTTTGACCACCGTCGCTCAAGCAGGAATATCCAAACAGGACATATACTTAATCGATAGTCTACAAAAAAAGGATTTGCTTAAGCTGCGTATATACGCCATGATTGAGAACGACCCCTCCTCCATTGATCACTTTATTCGTATGGGTAAACTCAAAACCGACCTTTTAAATGTCAATTCCGTTAAGGTTTTTGCCGATGGTGCACTGGGATCCAGAGGAGCAGCATTGATTGAAGATTACAGTGATAAAAAGGGTTACAAGAGCAGCTTGCTGATTTCTAAAGATTCATTATTACGATTAGCTAATCTTTTAGCAGAAAAATCCTTTCAAATGAATACCCATGCCATTGGTGATGCAGCTAATCGGGTAGTTTTAGAGGTGTACAATCGGGTACTGGTTGCAAGAGAGGATCCCCGATGGAGAATAGAACACGCGCAGGTGATTGCAGAAGAAGATTTCCCCAGGTTCAATACCAAAATCATTCCTTCCGTTCAACCCATCCACGCTGTCAGTGACAAGGATTGGGCCATCGATCGCCTCGGTGCGGAGCGCTTAAAAAACTCTTATGCATACAAGGACCTGCTGGATTGGTCTGGAGTCCTGGCATTCGGTACCGATTTCCCAGTTGAAGACATCAATCCCTTCCAAACCTTTTATGCTGCGGTCGCTCGAAAAGTCCCAGGTCAAAAATCTACCGAAGCTTTTCAGCCCGAAAACGCCTTATCTCGTTATGAAGCCCTTTTAGGTTTGACCCGCTGGGCGGCTTATGCCAATTTTGAAGAAAATGAAAAAGGTAGTATTGAGGTCGGTAAATTTGCAGATTTTATTATTTTAGACCAAGACATTATGAAGGTGAAAATCGAAAGTGTTCTTCATACCAGAATCGTGGCCACTATTCTTAACGGAAAAATTGTATTCAGCAACCGACTCTGACCCTAATTTGGATTAAAATTTTAACTTTTCCTTTTTTTTACTTTAAAATTATTTAAATTTTTAATATATTTTGCTCTTGAAGTTTAAATTACAGATCATATTTACGTATCTAATCAAAATATTAAAATATTTATATAATTTTGCTTAAAATTTTAAATCATGTGTGGAATTGTATGTGCCTTTGATCTGAAGCAAGATTCCGAAACGCTTAGACCTCAAATACTGGAAATGTCAAAACGTGTCAGACACAGAGGTCCTGACTGGAGTGGTATTTACCACAGTAAAAACGCAATACTGGGTCATGAAAGGTTGGCTATTGTCGATCCTGCTTCCGGTAAGCAGCCCTTGTATAGTGAAGATGGAGCTATTGTTTTGGCGGCCAATGGAGAGATCTATAACCACCTTGAATTGAGAAAACAATTTAAAGGAAAATACCATTTCAAAACTGAATCGGATTGTGAAGTAATTTTGGCACTCTATCAAGAAAAAGGAGCCGACTTTGTAGACGATCTTAACGGCATTTTTGCCTTTGCCATTTACGACAGTACCCAGGATAGTTATTTCATCGCGCGGGATCACATGGGAATCATTCCGCTCTATATGGGATGGGACAAAGACGGCACCTTTTATGTGGCCTCTGAGCTAAAAGCTTTAGAGGGAATTTGTGCACAAATAGAACTTTTTCCTCCTGGTCATTATTGGAAATGTGGAGACCAAACGCCGACCCGCTGGTACAAAAGAGACTGGGTAGACTTTGAAAAAGTAAAAAGTAACCCAACTAATATTGAAGATTTACACGATGCACTTTCAAACGCAGTTCACAGACAACTAATGAGTGATGTACCCTATGGAGTCTTATTATCGGGAGGATTGGATTCATCTATTACATCGGCATTGGCCAAAAAGTTTTCTTCTAAACGCATAGAATCCGAGGACACTCAAGAAGCTTGGTGGCCTCAATTACATTCTTTTTCGGTAGGACTGGAAGGTTCTCCCGATTTGGCTGCCGCCAAAAAAGTTTCTGAACACATTGGTTCCATTCATCACGAGGTTATTTTTACAATTCAAGAAGGTTTGGATGCCATAAAGGATGTCATCTACCACTTAGAAACCTATGACATAACAACCGTTAGGGCTTCTACCCCTATGTTTTTAATGGCGCGAAGCATCAAATCTCACGGCATCAAAATGGTACTTTCTGGAGAAGGCGCCGATGAGCTTTTTGGGGGCTATTTGTACTTCCATAAAGCCCCTTCGGCCGAGGAATTCCACAAAGAAACTGTCAGAAAACTCGAGAAATTGCACCAATACGATTGCCTTAGGGCCAATAAGTCCTTGGCGGCTTGGGGAATCGAGGGACGTGTCCCTTTCCTGGATAAGGAATTTATCGATGTAGCCATGCGCATCAACCCTCAGGATAAAATGATTAACAAGGAACGCATGGAAAAATGGGTTGTTCGCAAAGCGTTTGAGAACTACTTACCTGAAAGTGTTGCCTGGCGACAAAAAGAGCAGTTCTCAGACGGTGTCGGCTACAGTTGGATCGATACCCTCAAAGAGGTGGTTGAAGCTTCGGTAACCGATGAGCAAATGGACAATGCCCACTTTAGATTTCCACTGCAAACCCCACAAAACAAAGAGGAGTTTTACTACCGTTCCATTTTCGAAGAACATTTTCCCAGTGATGCAGCTGCATTGAGTGTTCCCTCTGTGCCATCGGTAGCTTGTAGCACCCCTATTGCACTGGAGTGGGACGAGGCTTTCAGGAATCAAAATGACCCAAGCGGAAGAGCAGTGGCCAAGGTTCACGATGATGCTTATTAGTGCTGATTTTATTTAGAAATTTTGGACTGAGTTCACTGTAATTTTTTTTCACATTTTGTGTTGATAACTTCATGGGCTTAATCCGCTTTGATCCAGCATATTTACTGGTAATTTCAGTATATTTGAATATACGAAAAATGATAAAAAAACAAGCTTATGTTTTATGAGTGAAGCCAGCCAAAATCCACAATATTCTGCAGACAGCATTCAGGCCCTGGAGGGCATGGAACACGTAAGAATGCGTCCCTCAATGTACATTGGAGATGTAGGAGCTAGAGGACTGCATCATCTGGTATACGAAGTTGTGGATAACTCTATCGATGAAGCCCTTGTAGGTCATTGCGATACAATCACAGTAATGATCAACGAAAACAATTCCATTACCACCGAAGACAACGGTCGAGGAATTCCTGTTGGCATGCACAAAAAAGAAGGGGTTTCTGCTTTGGAAGTCGTAATGACCAAGATCGGTGCCGGTGGAAAATTTGACAAGGATTCCTATAAAGTTTCTGGAGGACTTCACGGTGTGGGGGTCTCCTGTGTCAACGCCCTTTCCGAACAACTTAAAGCGACGGTTTACAGAGACGGTAAAATTTGGGAACAGACCTACGAAAGAGGAAAACCCTTGGCACCGGTCAAAGCGGTTGGTGTCTCAAGCCTGAATGGTACAGTGGTTACCTTTAAGCCCGATCCAAAAATATTTCAGCAAGTTCTTGAGTACAATTACGATACTCTTGCTCAGCGGATGCGGGAACTGTCTTTTCTTAACAAAGGCATCACCATCAAGCTCATCGACAAAAGAAGAAAAGATGAGCAGGGGAATTTTATACAAGAAATTTTTCACTCCAATGAGGGCTTAAAAGAATATATACGTTTTCTGGATAGCAACAGAGAGGCCATCATCCAGGAAGTGATTTCCATGGAGGGAGAAAAAAATGATATACCCGTAGAAGTTGCAATGATTTACAATACCTCATTCAACGAAAACCTTCACTCATATGTCAACAACATCAACACCCACGAAGGAGGAACTCATTTGTCAGGATTCCGGCGAGGATTGACCACTACCCTAAAAAAATATGCAGACACTTCTGGACTCCTAGATAAACTCAAGTTCGAAATTGCTGGAGACGACTTTAGAGAGGGACTGACTGCCATTGTTTCCGTTAAGGTGGCCGAACCACAGTTTGAAGGACAAACGAAAAC
>JAYPMF010000107.1:0-5959 GCA_038129785.1 Flavobacteriaceae bacterium | reverse complement strand
CACTAATTATATAAACATTTAAATTATGAAAATGAAGAATATTTTTTTATCAACTCTAGCATTAGCAATTAGCTTTGCAACTTTCGCTCAGGAGGAGGAAGCTGAACCAAGTCCAACTTTTTCAGTAGCCGGTTCGATTGACACCTATTTTAGAAGTAGTGAGGCGGCGCCTGGTACATCTTTTGCAAACCTTCCTGGATTTGCAATGGGTATGGCAAATATTATATTGTCGTACGAAGGAGAAAAATCTGGTTTTGTAGCTGATTTAGTTTATGGTCCAAGAGGGGCTGATGCAGTTTTCAATTCTGTTGGAAGTTCTAACATAGTTAATCAGCTATATGCATATTACAATGTAAGTGATTCCTTTACCCTCACGATGGGTAACTTTAACACCTTTCTAGGTTATGAAGTAATTTCGCCAGTAGCGAACTTCAACTACTCTACATCATATATGTTTTCTTATGGTCCTTTTTCTCACAGCGGTATAAAAGCTGACATTTCCGCCGGTGAAAATACATCTATAATGCTTGGTATTCTAAATTCTACAGATATGACTGAATCCCAACCTATTGGTGATGACTACATGTTTGGAGCACAGCTAGGTATATTCGGTCAATATATAAACTATCTTGGTGGCGGTACAGCTGGAGTTAGCCAAATAGACTTTACAGGTGGCTTCAATCTTGGAGATTCATTCTATCTTGGCATTAATGCAACGAGTTATAGTGATGACGACGACATTGAATTCTCAGGTGTTGCACTTTATCCACAATATACTTTTTCAGATTCATTTGCTTTAGGAGCTAGATTTGAAGCATTTAGCGAAAATGGAAATCTTGGAGCACTGGGAGTAGACGGTGATAATACATCTTTTACCGTTACTGGAAGCTTCACCTCTGGCAACATGATAATCAAGCCTGAAATTAGAATTGATTCAGCATCAGAAAAGTTTTACACCGATGCTGATGGAGCTGCAACTGACAGTTTAAGTGTCTTCATGATAGCTGCCATATATTCATTCTAAATCAATCCTTTTGATTTCAATTATTTACGAGTAATTACTCATTATCCAATCCCCCTTGATTATCTCTCGGGGGTTGGTTTTATTATTTCACCTTAACTCATGGACAACTAATCAAAACTTACAAGTATTAAATAAAGAAATGGACATAGAAAACATCCAGCTCTTATGATAATAAATAATTTTTAAAGCGTTTTCAAAAACAAATATTTTAATAATCCATAACATGAAAAAAATTGAAGCAATCATCAGAAAATCAAAATTTGATGATGTCAAAGAAGCTCTTCACGATGTTGAAGTAAATTTCTTCAGCTATTGGGACGTAACCGGAGTAGGTAACGAGAAAGAAGGCCACGTGTATCGCGGAATTTCATATAGCACTTCTGAAATTCAAAGAAGATACTTATCTATAGTAGTCTCCGAACCTTTCGTAGAAAAAACAATCAACGCCATTCTATCCACTGCTGCAACGGATAAGGTGGGAGACGGTAAAATATTTATTCTACCCGTTGAAGAAGCTTACAGAATAAGAACTGGAGAAAAAGGAAATGATTCATTAAACTAACAAACAAATAATTATGGAAACTACAATTTTAACAGTAAACAATGTATGGATGATGGTCTGTACAGCCTTGGTGTTTTTTATGCACTTGGGATTCTCTTTTTTGGAAATCGGACTGACTAGACAAAAAAACACCATCAATATTTTATTTAAAAACTTTTTCGTGATCACCGTTGGATTACTATTATATTGCTTAGGTGGTTTTAACCTCATGTACCCTGGATTCGAAGATGGAGAAATGGGAATACTGAAATTTGCTGGATTTGGCATCTCATCACCAGAGGGAGGAATGGGATTTGGTTATGCTGACGGTGGTTATACTTGGTGGACCGATTTTCTTTTCCAAGGTATGTTCGCCGCTACTGCAGCGACCATCGTTTCCGGAGCAGTTGCAGAGCGTATCAAATTATCAGGTTTTATGCTTTTTGCAGTATTGTACGTCGGCCTCATTTATCCCATAGTAGGAGCTTGGAAATGGGGAGGTGGATTTCTTGACGCATGGGGATTCTATGACTTTGCCGGCTCAACATTAGTTCACTCTGTTGGAGGATGGGGTGCTTTAATCACTATTTACTTATTGGGTGCCAGGATTGGAAAGTTTGACAAAGATGGAAAACCAAAAGCTTTACCAGGACACAGTCTCCCGATTGCATCTGCGGGCGTCTTTATTCTTTGGCTGGGATGGTTTGGATTCAATGGAGGATCCGTATTGTCTGCTGACCCTGAATTGACTTCGTTGACGTTAGTAACCACTTCACTTGCTGCCGCAGCTGGTGGAGTTGCTGCTGCTTTCTTTTCAAACCTACTCTACAAAAACTTTGATTTAACCATGTTTATGAATGGAGTTTTGGGCGGATTGGTAGGGATTACAGCAGGAGCAGACCAAATGAGCCCGACCGATGCCATTATTATTGGATTAATTGCCGGGGTTGTTGTCGTATTGGGTATTGCATTGATTGATAAACTCAAATTGGATGATCCTGTGGGAGCTGTAGCAGTTCACTTGATATGTGGTATTTGGGGAACTTTAGCTGTAGGTATCTTCGGAGCAATGGCTGGATTTGATCAATTTTTAGTCCAATTGATAGGTGTGGCTATTGTAGGTGCTTTTTGTGTTGCATCTTCCTTTATCATACTTTCCATTGTAAAGGCTACAACTGGCTTAAGAGTTAACAAAGAAGAAGAAATTAATGGCTTAGACCTTTCAGAACATGGAATGGAAGCTTACGCTGATTTTAGGATCAATGGGAGTTAATTACATCCATTATTTATAAAAAAAGCCTCCATCCCATGGGGGCTTTTCTGCTTATATTCAATTTAAATTTAAGAATCTATTGCCTTGAGCGAGCGAATACCTATTTTTGAAAAAACATTTTTATGAACCAGATCACTTTACTTATGTACTGCGCTGATCAGAAAGGAATCATCGCAGCAGTGACTAATTTCATACATCAAAGCCAAGGAAATATTACATATATTGACCAATATGTAGACCGACCCAATGCCGCATTTTTTATGCGTGTGGAATGTGATTTAAATGGTAATGCTTTTAATTTTCAAGATTTTAAAGATCAATTTTACCAAGAATTGGGATTTCGTTTTTCCCTCCACTGTGATTTTTATCTTAAAAACCAAAAACCAAAAATGGCGGTTTTTGTTTCCAAATATGACCATTGTTTATACGATATATTAGCCAAGCAACAATCCGGTGAATTGACCTCCGAAATTCCATTCATTCTAAGTAATCATCCTGATCTTGAAATAATCGCCCAACGTTTTGACATTCCTTTTTACTGTATTCCTATAAATAAAGCCAATAAACCCGAGGCAGAGAAAACACAATTGGCATTACTTGAAGAGCATCAAATTGATTTTATTGTATTGGCTCGATATATGCAGATTGTTTCTCCTACACTTATTGACCGCTACACTCATAAAATCATTAATATTCACCATTCTTTTTTACCGGCTTTTCCAGGTGCCAAGCCCTATCATTCTGCTTTTGCCCGCGGTGTCAAAATCATCGGTGCCACCAGTCACTATGTCACTGAAGAGTTAGATGCAGGTCCCATCATTGAGCAAGATATTGCAAGAGTAACTCACTTAAATTCAATTGCCGATTTTATTGAAAAAGGAAGGGACTTGGAACGTATTGTATTGCTTCGTGCACTCAAATTACATGTCAACAGAAAAGTAATGGTTTATGGCAACAAAACTGTTGTCTTTTCCTAATTCTATTCATTCAAGAATGTAAGCATTCCGTCGTTGAATTTTTTGGGCTTTTCTACATTGACTACATGCCCACACTCTTCCAAAACTAATAGCTGTGATAAAGGGTGGTTTTCTATTACTTTTCGTACAGATGGGAGAAACATATAATCTTGATCTCCCATTATGTATAGCGTAGGAATATCAATAGAAACTTTTCTGAAGATCTTCAACTTGGGCATAATCTCCGTGGTAAGTTTGAACCAACGAACAAACTCTTTTTGATAGAGTTTTTTAGCTTCACTAATAAATAAAATTCTTGATTCCCTATGGTTTCTATTAGGCATTATGATAAATGCAAAGAATCGGTAAAGCCACATATAGGGTAAAACAGATTTGGTGGCATTGCCAAAATACATCATTAGTCTGGATCTTAAATTTAACTCTAATATCGCTCCTCCCATAATCATCTTGTTCACACGCTTGGGTTGCATTTCAGCTAACTGACGGATCAGAATGGTACCCAAAGAAATTCCTACAAAATGTGATTTTTCAATTTTTAAATGATTCATTACCTCAAAGATATCATTTGCTAATGATTCAAAAGAGTACCTGTTTTTAAAAGGGTTTTGGATCAAACCTTGAGAAGCACCATGGCCCCGTAGGTCGATGAGTAATAAATTGAAATATTTTGAAAAAAAACGAATTTGCTTAAACCAAATAGCACTGCTCCCACCTGCTCCGTGAATGAAAGTAATCCATCTTGCACGCTCGTTTTTTGCCCTAAAGATATTGTGGTACAACATTAAATAATTCCTTTTTGACGAAGATGAATAGCCATTCGTTGTTGAAGACCTCTCGATACCTCTCCTGCTGCTTGATCAAAATCACTCTTGTTAGAAGCATAAATAATACCTCTGGAAGAATTGACTAACAAACCACATGTTTCATTAAGGCCATTTATTGCCACCTCTTCTAGACTCCCTCCTTGGACCCCTACTCCGGGAATCAAAAGAAAAGAGTTTGGAATCAATGTTCTTATTTTTTGCAATGCTTGTGCTTTAGTCGCTCCTACCACGTACATCAATCGATCAGCGTTTTTCCATTTTTTTGAATGTTCAATGACCTTTTCGTATAGAGGTTTGCCTTCTGTATTGAGTAATTGGAAATCTGAAGCACCCTCATTGGAGGTCAAAGCTAAGAGTATGGTGTGCTTTTTCTCATAAGACAAAAAAGGCTCAACAGAATCTTTACCCATATAGGGTGCAATTGTAACCGAATCAAATTCAAAATGTTTGAAATAGGCTTTGGCATATTGCACGGATGTATTTCCAATGTCAGCTCTTTTTGCATCAGCTATTGTAAATATTTCTGGATAATTTTTGTTCAAAAAATCCATTACTTTTTCAAGGGATTTCCACCCCTCTGATCCACAGGCCTCAAAAAAAGCAATGTTGGGTTTATAGGCTACACAGTAGGGTGCCGTGGCTTTAATTATTCTCTTACAGAAAGTGAAAATAGAATCTGGGTCATCTTTCAAATCTAATGGCATTCGTTCCAAATCCACATCCAAGCCGACACACAAAAAAGATTTTTTAATTTTGATTTGCTGTAATAGTGCTGACTGTATCATAGAGTCTCTCTTGCCTCCTTCAGTTTTTGAGTGTTTTGAAAAAGCTTTAATTCATCGACCAATTTCTGAATGTCACCATTGATGATATTTTGAAGGTCATATAGAGTCAAACCAATACGATGATCCGTTACCCTACCTTGTGGATAATTATAGGTACGGATCTTTGCGGAGCGATCTCCGGAAGAAACCAGTGAATTTCTCTTTTCGGAATCTTGATCTAATTTTTTTTGGAGTTCCAATTCATAAAGTCGAGAGCGCAATACCTTTAGAGCTTTTTCTTTGTTTTTGTGTTGGGATTTCTGATCCTGACATTGGGCAACGATTCCAGTTGGTTCATGGGTTAGTCTGACTGCAGAATAGGTTGTATTGACCGATTGCCCCCCCGGACCAGAGGAGCAAAAATAATCTACCCTTACATCGTTCATATTAATTTCAACATCAAACTCCACGCCCTCGTGAAAAATCATAACGGAGCCTGCTGAGGTATGAACACAACCCTGAGTTACATTTTGATGCACTCGCTGAAAACGATGTA
>JAYPMF010000106.1:0-5996 GCA_038129785.1 Flavobacteriaceae bacterium | reverse complement strand
AGTGGATACATCAAACATACTATTTATTGCCGGAGGAGCATTTGATGGTATAGAACGTGAAATTAATAAACGTTTAAATCTGCAAGCCATAGGTTACAATACAAACAAGGAATTGAAAAAAGTTGATTCAGATAATATTTTACAATACATTACTCCAAGGGATATTAGGTCTTTTGGTTTGATTCCTGAGATAATTGGAAGGCTACCAGTTTTGACATATATGAATCCTTTAGACAAAGAAACTTTGAGTACCATCTTGACTACTCCCAAAAACGCTTTAATAAAACAGTACATCGAACTTTTTGAAATGGATGGTATCGCACTTTCTTTTACACAAGGTGCCTTGGACTTTATTGTGGAAAAGGCCTTAGAGTATAAATTGGGAGCAAGAGGACTGAGATCGCTTTGTGAGGCTGTTCTCAATGAAGCTATGTTCGAGTTGCCGGAATCTGATGTTAGAGCA
This sequence comes from Flavobacteriaceae bacterium, assembly GCA_038129785.1. Lineage (GTDB taxonomy): Bacteria > Bacteroidota > Bacteroidia > Flavobacteriales > Flavobacteriaceae > UBA8316. The sequence continues at coordinate 5,533 of JAYPMF010000106.1, read as the reverse complement.
TTGAAAATCACAAAAGGCTATGCTGAGCAAAGATTATCCAAAATAGAATTACCGACACTTAAGGTTGTTTCTTAATTGTTTTTTTCCAGTAACTCCTCTAGTAGTTCCCTTTGGTTTGAAAGTCGTGGAACTTTATGTTGACCTCCGAGTTTATTCTTTTTGGCCATCCAATTGTAAAAAAGATCTTTCTTTGCGATACTTACTTTGGGCATTCCAAGGGCCATATCTTTATATCTTTTGGCCTCATAATCTGAGTTTACTTCTTTTAAATATCGATCGAAAAGTTCTGTAAATTTTTTGGTGTCTCGGGGGGGAGTTTTAAACTCTATTAACCACTGATGCGCTCCTTTTTTGCCTGACTCCATAAAAATTGGGCCTGCTGTATAGTCTACAATATCCAAATCCATTTCTTTAGAGGCTTTACCAAGAGCTACTTCGGCATTTTCAATCATTAATTCTTCTCCAAATACATTGATGTGATTTTTTATTCGCCCCGTTATCTGAATTCGGTATGGGCTGATGGAGGTAAACTTTATGGTATCCCCAATTTTATAACGCCAAAGCCCGGCATTGGTGCTAATAACCATGGCGTAATTTTTTCCCAATTCAATCTCACTAAGAGGAATGATAATTTCAGTATCATCCCTGTTTGTATGGTCCATTGGGATAAATTCATAAAAAATACCGTAATCTAACATAAGCAATAATTCTGAAGAATCGTTTTGATCTTGCATTCCAAAAAAACCCTCGGAGGCATTATAAATCTCAAAAAAGTTTAGGTCATTTCCTTGAAACAGTTTTTCAAACTGCTTTTTGTATGGATGAAAGCTTACCCCACCATGAAAATAAACTTCCACCATGGGCCAGACTTCTGTTATCGTTGCTTTGTGAGTTTTTTTCAAAACATTTTGCAATAAGACTAGCATCCATGAGGGAACACCCGCTAAACTGGTCACCTTTTCTTCTAATGTCTCATTGATTATGGCCTCCATTTTGGCTTCCCATTCTGACATTAAGGATACCTTTTGGCTTGGTGTGCTGCCCAACTCTGCCCAGAAAGGCAAGTTGTCAATGATGATTGCTGATAAATCTCCAAAATAACTATCTGTATTTTGATACAACTCACTGCTACCTCCCAATCTCAAACATTTGCCGGCTAAAATCTGTGCATCTTCATTATTGTTGTAATATATAGAAAGCATATCTTTACCAGCTTTGTAATGACAATCCACAAGAGACTCATTACTAATGGGAATGAATTTACTTTTAGCATTAGAAGTACCACTGGATTTGGCGAACCATTTGATTGGTGAAGGCCAAAAAATATTTTGCACTCCATTTCTACTGCGCTCAATCTGATCTACAATATTTTCATAATCGACTACCGGCAGTCTGTTTTTGAAATCGCTGTAATTTTTGATGGATTGAAAATCATTATCAATTCCAACCTCTGTTTTAGAAGCGCTGTTCAATAGCCCATACAATAATTCTTGCTGAACCTCATTGGGGTATTTCATAAACAGTTCCATTTGATGGATCCGTTTTTTTAAGAACCATGAGGCGATGGAATTGAAAAGGGGAATTGGCATGATAAAGATGTATCTTTGATGCAAAAGTAAAAACTTTAAATCAAAAATGTTTAAGGGTGTTTTAAAGAAAATGATTACTGAACTTGGAACGCCAATTCGTTATTTCCTCAATTTGGAAAATGATTTTGTGGCTTTGAACCAATTTTTAGATCAAAAAGTCAGATTAGATTTTGCAGGAACCCAGTGTTTATACTGTCATACCTATAAGCCTATTTTCAGACAGGGTTTTTGCCAAAGTTGTTTTTTTGAAATTCCTTCAGCGGGGGATTGGGTCATGAGACCCGAGTTGAGTAAAGCTCATTTGGGAGAAGAGGATCGTGATTTGGAATATGAAAAAAAAGTACAATTACAACCCCATTGGGTATATTTGGCACTGAGCAGTCACCTAAAAGTTGGGGTTACTCGTAAAAGTCAGATCCCAACCCGTTGGATTGATCAAGGGGCACATCAAGCGTTAGGATTGCTTGAAGTCCCAAATCGTTTTTTGGCAGGGATAGCTGAGGTTAGTCTAAAAGATCATTTTTCTGACAAGACAAATTGGCGAAAGATGTTACAGAACGATTACCAAGAGGTGCAATGGCAGGATGCAATTAATCTGGCTATTGAGAATTTACCCGAAGATTTAAAATCATACCTCATTAAGGACTATCGGTTTACTGAATTACAATTTCCTGTTTTACAATACCCTGAAAAAGTCAAAAGCTTAAACCTTGAAAAAGAAAAAAGCTACAGTGGAGTGCTGAAAGGGATTAAAGGTCAATACCTGCTTTTTGAAGACCAAACAGCCTATAATATTCGTTCAAATGAAGGAACTTTGGTAGAAATATTCATTGATTAATTTTCCATTATAAACCTTAAAATTTACTCATATTCTTTTTGATTGAATCCATGATCTAAATTGTTTACTTATACTCTGGTATTGGTAGTAGTTTTTTGTTTTACTTGGTTTGAAGAGGTTGGTACCAATGATAGCTTCCCTATTTTGAGCATCAAACACATATACTTGAAAATAATGTATTTCGGTGTGTTTTACCACAAAAGTAAGGCTCCTAAAAAAATAAAATTTAAAAAAAATTAGTATTGAAAGAGGTAAGATGATTGGTTATATGTTTGGGGAACTAAAAATTTAAATGATGTTTTTAACTTTTAATTGAGCTAACCTGTGGTTTTTAAAGATTGGCTAAGCAATTGATGAAGTTTATTTAGTTCATCGGGTTTAAGATAACGCCATTTCCCTACTTTTAAATCTAATTTAACATTCATAATTCTAACCCTTTTGAGCGATCTTACCCTGTAACCCAGATATTCACACATCCTTCTAATTTGTCGGTTTAAGCCTTGGGTCAAGATGATACGGAATTGATTTTTATGGGTCTGCTTGATAAAACACTTTTTTGTAACGGTATCCAAAATTGGGACTCCGTTACTCATTTTATTAATAAAATCCTTAGTGATGGGTTTATTTACCGATACTATATACTCTTTTTCGTGATGGTTTCGAGCGCGAAGAATTTTATTGACTATTTCACCATCGTTGGTTAAAAATATTAATCCTTCACTAGGTTTATCCAGCCTTCCAACGGGAAATATCCTTTTGGGATAATTGATAAAGTCAATAATATTATCTTTTTCCACTCGGGTGTCTGTGGTACAAACTATTCCTCTGGGTTTATTGAAAGCTATATAAACGTTTTTGTTTTTGGTTGGCTTCAACAACTCACCATTTACAGTTACTTTGTCATCAGAACTTACTTTAGCTCCCATTTCTGCCTTTTGACCATTGATTAAAACCCTTCCGCTATCTATTAATTTGTCAGCCTCTCTGCGTGAACAGAACCCAATCTCGCTAAGGTGTTTATTAATTCGTGTAAGGGGGGAAGATTTATCCATCTTATAATTTGATCTCTTCACCCGGTTTTAAATCGAATTTTCTGTTAAACATCCAAACCAACAGATAGAGTAGTGGCGTATCTAAAGCGGCAACAATTATTTTAAAAATAAACCCAGATAGTACTAGTCCAAAGAACAAATCCCATGGTAAAATTCCAAAAAGGGTAAGCAAGAACACAACAGAAAAAGTATCCAAGAACTGTGAGGCAAAAGTAGAAAAGTTGTTCCTCAACCAAAGCATTTTACCGTGGGTCAGTTTTTTCCAAAAATGATAAATCCTGATGTCAACAAATTGAGCAAGTAAATAAGCAATCATGGAAGCCAAAACGGCTAGTGGTGAAAGGGAAAATACTTTGGTAAAGGTGGCATCATCAACGGGAGAATTTTCCATCGCAGGAACAAAATCAGCTATGAGTAAAATTCCCATTGAAAAAAAAGAAGCGAAAATACCAGCGGTTACTACACGGTTTGCAGCTTTTTTTCCATAAATTTCTGAAATCAAATCGGTAATCAAAAAGGTAAGTGGATATGGCAGGATGCCGACAGATAACTCGAACAAACGACTGCCAAAAACTTCCCCATCGAGCGGATACCAATAAAAAAACTTTTGAAAGATAAGGTTTGATACTACCAGTGAGGTAATAAATAATGCAGCCAAATACAAATAAATTTTGGCTGCTAATGCCTTTTTTTGTGAGTTCATTTATTCCATTTTTATAGAATAAGGAATTCGGGTTTGAATTCCTTCCAGTTTACTAAGTTCTATAAATTCTGAGGCATATTTTTCCAATGGGGGTTGCAGTACTTTATTTTTTACCTTTGAAAAGGCACCCAACAAAATACTCTCCAAATCGTCATCAAATTTAGGATAATTGACCAAATTGTATTTTTTTAGCTTTGCCAGTTCTGCTGCTGAGGCAATGGCTTCATTGAGTCCACCCAGTGAATCAACTAATCCAATTTCAACTGCATCTTTTCCAGACCAAACCCTGCCTTGAGCAATTTCCTCAACATTTTCCATTTTCAGAGACCTTCCCTCGGCTACTCGAGACTTAAAAGTATGGTAAATTTTTTTAATTTGTGTTTTGACACTTTTTTCAAAACCTTCACTCAGTGGTTCGAAAACACTGTATCCCATTGCATTTTGGTGGGTAGTCACTTGTTCTGCATAAATTCCAATTTTTTCTGTTATTCCTCTAATGTTAGGAAATGCAGCCAGTACACCTATCGAACCAGTTATAGTCATAGGATCCGCAAAAATTTTATCGGCTGAACAGGCGATGTAATACCCCCCTGATGCAGCAACATTGCCCATGGAGACCACTAAGGGTTTTTTATTTTTTAGTGTTTTGGATGCGTTGAGTAAGATTTCAGAGGTCAATGCATCTCCTCCTGGAGAGTCAATACGCAAAACAACTGCCTTTATATTTTTGCTGTCTGAAATTTCTTGAAAGGCTTTTTTGACGGCATCTTTCCCGATAATACTCTCACTCCCTTGAGTGTAAAGTATGGGTCCTTGTGCATAGACAATAGCAATTCGGCCGGTTATTTCCTTGTCATACTCTTGAATACGAATATTCAAATTGCTAAAATTTAAGGTTCTAAGTTTTTCTTTGGGATCAATTTTTAAAGCGGCTTTGATTTTATTTTCAAAATCATCCTCATAAACCAATCCATCGATCATACCCTGGGCCAACGCTTTATCGGCATCGTTAATCACAAGGTCATCGACCAGTACATCTAAGGTGCTGGGTGCTATTTTTCGGCTTTGGGCTATCTCATCTCTGAGGGTTTCCCAGCTCGCATCAAGTAGTCTTTGGATTTGTATACGGTTTTCATCACTCATATGATCTTGTAAATAGGGCTCTACTGCACTTTTATATTTTCCATGACGAATCACTTCCATTTTGACTCCGTACTGGTTTTGGAAATCCTCGTAGTAAAGTACCTCTGAAGAAAGACCTTTAAGTTCAAGAATACCTGTAGGATTCATGAAAACACTGTCTGCAATCGAACTTACATAGTAACCCATTTGTGACATATAATCTGAGTAG
>JAYPMF010000105.1:0-6238 GCA_038129785.1 Flavobacteriaceae bacterium | reverse complement strand
GCCTTACCCATAGGCGCTACAGAGGATTTAACCAATTAAAGGTAGAGGGTTCAGAGGTAATCAGACATTTGCCCCAGAATAATGTTTTATTTGTTTCAAACCATCAAACCTATTTCGCAGATGTTGTGGCCATGTTTCATGTTTTCAATGCCAGTTTAAGCGGACGTATTGATTCGATTAAGAATATTGGTTATTTATGGAATCCCAAACTGGAAATTTATTTTATAGCAGCAAGAGAAACTATGAAGTCTGGTGTTTTACCAAGAATTTTGGCCTATGCTGGATCCGTTTCTATCGAACGAACTTGGAGAGAAAAAGGAGTAGAGATTAATCGACAGGTAAAGATGAGTGATATTTCCAATATTGGATTAGCTCTAGAGGACGGATGGGTAATTACTTTTCCTCAAGGTACAACAACCCCATTCAAACCTATAAGAAAAGGAACCGCTCATATTATAAAGCGTTATAAACCCATTGTTGTACCAATAGTGATTGATGGTTTTAGAAGATCTTTTGATAAGAAAGGCATCAGAATAAAAAAAAGAGGGATTCTTCAGTCCATGGAAATCAAAACTCCATTGGAGATCGATTATGAAAATGAATCTATTGAGACTATTGTCAAAAAAATAGAACATGCCATAGAACAGCATCCCTCATTTCTCAAAGTTATCCCAAAAGATGAGTTAGAAAATGAAGAGCAACTTAACAAAAAACGTGAGTGGTAATTTTTTTTATTTTTTAGCTTTTGACAAACTCTAACTAAAATCTCACTTTTTGACCTGTAGAAATGAAATGAGCCTTTTAGAAATTTCCTTTAATTTACGCAAGAAAACCTCATAATTTTTTAATATCTAAAAGACTTGAAAAACACCAACTTTAGACCATCTCATATATTAGTTTTCTTCAATCGACTAATTAATTTTTCTTTTCTAAAACCCTTTTTTTTGGTTCTGATATTATTCTCGTTAACAGCATGCAAAACCCCATATCAAAATATGACTTTTGATGAAAAACTCCTACCAAGGAAACCTAACTACGTAGAGTCTAAAAGTTGGGCTGTGCTTCCCGGAAAATATCCTTTGTCACTATGGAATTTTAAAAAAATAAAAAACGATAAAAAAGCAGATGTTTTTTACATTTATCCAACCCTTTTTACAGATAAAAAAATCAAAGAATGGAATGCTGATATTTGGACTTCGTCCATTAGACAAGATGTTTTTCAAACAGCCATAAAGTATCAAGCTTCAGCATGGCTCAATGCAGGTGATTTGTATGTACCGTTTTACCGACAGGCACATTACAGAATCTTTGTTGAACCCTACAGCAAATTTGGTGGGCCTGCATGGGAAATTGCTTATGAGGATTTAAAAAGTGCTTTTCAGTATTACCTAAAGCATTACAATAATGGCAAGCCCATTATCATTGCCTCACATAGTCAGGGAAGTATGCATGCTAAAAGATTGATTAAAGAATTTTTTGATCAAAAGCCATTGAAAAATCAATTGGTAGTGGCTTATTTAATTGGAACTCGCATTTTGCCTGATGAATTTCAATCCATTCATCCTCTAGATAGTCCAAATACAGTTGGTGGATTTGTAAGTTGGAATGCTTACAAAATTGATAAGTTGCCCAAAAATTACGAAAACTGGTATAAGGGAGGTGTCACAACCAACCCAATCACTTGGGATAATCAAACCACCTCAAAAATAAATGATCACAAGGGGGTGTTTGGTGAAGATTCAAAGATTTATCCCAAAAGCCTCATTGTAAAAGTAATTGATGGACTTTTGTGGACTTCTCTTCCTCAAATTCCAGGTCGATTCTTTCTTTCTTTAATTCAAAATTATCATTTTGCAGATATAAATTTATTTTGGAAGGATATAGAACAGAATGCCATTGCCAGAGTTAATGCCTGGTACCAAAAAAAATCTAATGAAACAAAATAAAAAAGTGGTTTGGATTACCGGGGCCTCTTCAGGAATAGGAGAGGCATTGGCAAAAATTTATTCCGATAGGGGACAAAGGTTAATTTTGTCATCAAGAAAAGAATCATTGTTAGAAGAGGTCAGATTAAAGTGTTCAAATCCTGATAACATAAAAATTTTACCACTTGATTTAAACGATTTTGATGATGCTACAGTTAAAGTCGAGAAAGCATATGATTTTTTTGGAAGGATTGATATTCTGATTAATAATGCAGGTATAAGCCAAAGGTCGTTGATCGCGGATACACAATTTGATATTTTTAAAAAACTAATTAATGTCGATTATTTGGGAACAGTTGCGATTAGTCGTGCATTACTCCCTTTTTTCTTAGATCAAGGGGGAGGCCATTATGTTGTAGTGAGTAGTGTTATGGGTAAGTATGGCTCCCCTTTCCGATCGGGTTATGCTGCTGCCAAGCACGCCTTGCATGGATTTTTTGATGTGATGAGGATGGAGCACCAAAAAGACAAAATACACGTAACCATGATTTGTCCTGGTTTTGTTAAAACCTCAATTTCTAAAAATTCCCTTCGCGGAGATGGTTCTGTCACTGGTATTGACGATCTCGCCACAAGAAAAGGAATGAAGGTAGAAGATTTTGCCCTTAAAATGATAAGATCGGTAGAACAAAAAAAATGGGAAGTTTCATTTGGAGGGAAGGAAAGATTGGGGTTATATTTAAAAAGGTTGTCAAATAAATTATTACACAATGTTGTAATAAGAAGCAAAGTGAGGTAAATCAATGAAAAAAAATTTAAATAGAAAAAGAAGACATGCGTTAAAACAAATTACTCTCACCTCTTTGGGTTTGCCCATGATCGATCAATTAAAATTCTATGATTCTAAAAACACTAATTACCTTAATCAAAGAAATATGAAAGGAAATATCAATCATTCAGTTTGCAAATGGTGCTATAGCCAAATCCCTTTAGATCAATTTGCTACAGCTGTCAAATCAATTGGAATAACCGGTATTGACCTGATTGGACCAAAGGAATGGTCTGTTTTAAAAAAACACGGTTTATCCTCTTCAATGTGCAACGGAGCTGAAATAAGTCTTACTGAGGGGTGGAATGATAAACAATATCACTCAACCTTGGTGGATAGTTATCTCAAGCACATCGATTTGGTCTCCGATGCAGGGTATACAAATTTGATATGTTTTTCCGGTAACCGTAGAATCATAGATGACGAGACGGGAATGGTTAATTGCGTTCAAGGACTTAAAAAAATTATAGGTCATGCTGAAAAAAAAGGAGTCATAATCCATATGGAATTACTTAACTCAAAAGTAGATCATCAAGACTACATGTGCGATAACTCACAGTGGGGCTTTGAGTTGTGCAGAAGAATTGGATCCAGTAATTTTAAGTTACTTTATGACATTTATCATATGCAAATTAATGAAGGTGATGTCATAAGAACGATTAATGAAAACCATGAATTCATAGGACATTACCATACCGCAGGGGTTCCAGGCAGAAACGAGATAGACCAAACACAAGAGTTGTTTTATCCTGCAATAATGAAAGCCATTGTAGCTACAGGCTTTAAAGGATATGTTGCTCAGGAATTTATACCTAAAAACAATGAGCCGATACAATCACTTGAAAATGCTATTCAAATATGTGATGTTTAACTAGTAAGGTATTTAGATTTTAATTTAAAAATCTGACATTAATTTATTAAATTTGACAAAATTTCTAAAATGAAAAAATTATATACCATAATGATATTAGTCTTGGCAACTGTTTTTGTAGCCAAGGCTCAAACTTCTGATAGTCCTTGGGCAGTAAGCTTGGGGCTTAACTTAGTAGGTGTTCAAGACGATTCAGTAGATGCAAGTACTGGTTTTGGGATTCCAGCTCTAGGCTTCTCTAGATATATTGCTGGAGGATTTTCTATTGGAGCCCAATACAGTTTAAATTCTTTAGAGATAAACAATTCTGATGCTGATTACTCTGCTTTGGAAGGTTTTTTAAAATATAACATTTCTGAAAATGATATCTACCCATACCTTTTCGCTGGTTATGGCCTATCTAATTTCCAAACTGATTCTAACGCTGATGGTCAATTCCCCTCATCAGGTGCAGGTAGAACTTATTTTGGAGGTGCTGGTATAAGTTTTTCCATTTCTGACAATTGGAATGTTAATGCAAGTACTTCTTACAGATCATCAGGCGAAAAAGGGAGTTATAACCACTTGCAACACGTGGTTGGATTTAGCTACGTATTTGGCGCAGGCGATACAGATAAAGACGGTGTTTCTGACAAAAAAGATGTTTGTCCAGAAGTTCCAGGTCTAAAAGAATTCGAGGGATGTCCTGATACTGATGGTGATGGAATACCTGATAACAAAGATTCATGTCCAGAGGAAGCGGGTTCTGCCGAGTTAAACGGTTGTCCTGATGGTGATGGTGATGGTATTGCAGATAAAGACGACGCTTGTCCTGAAGCAGCTGGTTCAGCAGAAATGAATGGCTGCCCTGATAGTGATGGAGATGGTGTAGCAGATAACCTTGATAAATGTCCAAAAGAAGCTGGTGAGGCTGCAAATGACGGTTGTCCTGAGGACGATCGTGATGGTGATGGTGTTCCAGATAAAGATGATGTATGTCCAGATGAAGCTGGTGATGCTGCAAACAGCGGTTGTCCTGAGCTTCCTGAAAAATTAATAGACTTCATGAAAGGTGAAAATTCAACCTTATTATTTGTTGTTAACAGTTCAATAGTTACTGATGAGTCAAGCGCTAAGCTTAAAATGCTTACTGATCTTTTGGGTACTTACACCAAAGTAAATGTTGTCATTGAAGGTCATGCTTCAAGTGATGGTAGTATGGCATACAATCAATCCCTATCTGAAAAAAGAGCCAACAGCGTTAAAGAGGCACTTATGGCAATGGGTGTTGATGCTTCTCGTTTAGAAACTATAGGTTATGGAGAAACCAGACCTGTAGAAGACAACAGCACTGCTGAGGGAAGAACTGCCAACAGACGGGTTCAACTCGAAAGAAGAGTAAAGTTAAAAGTTGTTGAATAACTTTTAAACTAATCATCTAAAAACTCTCACATTAAATGTGGGAGTTTTTTTTGCCCTATTTGTAGATAAATAAAAGTTAGAAACAATCCATTCTACTCCATATAATTATATATCTAATCATTTTCTTATCGATAAAAAACTTTCCAATCACAAAGCCGTTTAGATATGATCCGTCGAATTTTAGTATAAGAATTAATCAACAGATTATTAATCATTTCTGACCCTAATCTCTTTACGGTAATAAGTTTAAATAATTATATAGAGAGTATCAGTCTAGAACTTCAAAAACCAAATAAAAAACTACTAGAGAAAGATAAGTTTAGAATTTAGCTTTAGTAACTCATACTCATGGTGTCAAAAAACGTAATTTAAGAAAACAAATCAATATTATGATAATTTACCAAAACAGAGAATAAATTACTGTCAAAATAATAAAAGTGGCAAAAGCGCCGATATTGAATATAGGTGAGGTATTGAAGATACTTTTCGGTAAATTGATGGCTTTTGAATCTTCTGCACCTTTATTTTGTTTAATGCTAATGACTATAATAACAGCCATGGTCAAAAGAGCGGTTAACCCCATCTGATCCATCCATGGGAGATCAGGAAATAAAGCTTCAATACTCGTTCCCTTTACCCAGCCTTTAGATCCTACCTTGAGAAACATCGCAATTGGTATTGAGCTTAATGCACCCCATATGGCTGCCTTATTAGTTGTTTTTTTCCAGAATAATCCCAAAATGAAAACAGCCAATATTCCAGGACTTACAATCCCGGTATATTCCTGTATGAACTGAAAAGCTTGATCAATACCTCCCAAAAGAGGAGCAACGGTAGCAGCAATGATCAAAGCAACAGCAGCAGAAATCCTTCCTACTTTTACTGTTTTTTTATCATCAGCATTTTTATTGATTAATTGCTTATAAATATCCATTGTAAAAATTGTAGAGGTAGAATTTAACATTGAAGCCAATGAGGAAACAATAGCTGCAGCAAGGGCCGCAAAGGCCACACCTTTAAAGCCTACTGGTAAGAACTGCATCAACCAGGGGTAGGCCTTGTCTGCCTTCCCCTCGGATGGAATATTCATCATCCCATATTCGCCTAATGCAGCAAGAATTCCAGGATCGTTTACGATTACATAAGCTGCTATTCCAGGAATGACAACAATCAATGGGATAATCAATTTGAGTCCTGCCGCGAACAAAATTC
>JAYPMF010000104.1:0-6426 GCA_038129785.1 Flavobacteriaceae bacterium | reverse complement strand
AACTTCATCGACACCCCAGGTCACGTTGACTTTTCTTACGAAGTTTCCCGCTCCATTGCTGCTTGTGAAGGGGCTCTGCTGGTTGTAGATGCCGCACAAAGTATTCAGGCACAAACCATTTCCAATCTTTACCTTGCTTTAGAAAACGACTTAGAGATCATTCCGATTTTGAATAAAGTAGATCTTCCCTCTGCCAATCCTGATGAAGTCACCGATGATATTGTTGACTTATTAGGTTGCAATGCTGGAGAAATCATTCCCGCCTCCGCTAAAACTGGACTTGGAATTGAGGATATTTTACTCGCCATTATCGAACGCATCCCTCCTCCAAAAGGAAAAGTAGATGCTCCCCTACAGGCATTAATTTTTGACTCAGTATACAACCCTTTTCGTGGGGTAGAAACTTACTTTAGAGTCGTCAACGGTAAGATCAAAAAGGGACAGAAAATACAATTTATTGCGACAGGGAAAACTTATTTTGCTGATGAAATTGGTACGCTAAAGCTTAAACAAGTGCCAAAGAATGTCATATCTGCAGGTGATGTAGGTTACCTCATCACAGGGGTAAAAGAAGCCAAAGAAGTAAAAGTAGGGGATACCCTTACAGGGGCAGACAAACCGACCCAACAAATAATCGAAGGTTTTGAAGAGGTAAAACCCATGGTTTTTGCGGGAATTTATCCAGTAGATACAGAAGATTATGAGGAGCTACGCGCCAGTATGGAAAAGCTACAATTGAATGATGCCTCATTAGTATTTGTGCCGGAAAGCTCGACAGCACTTGGGTTTGGCTTTCGATGTGGATTTTTGGGGATGCTGCATCTAGAGATCATTCAGGAAAGACTAGAGCGAGAATTCAACATGACAGTGATAACAACTGTTCCTAATGTATCTTATCAAGCTTATGCCAAAAAAGATCCCAATGAGATTATTATTGTTAACAATCCGTCTGACCTTCCCGATCCCTCTTTTTTGGATCGTGTTGAGGAACCTTATATCAAAGCGTCCATTATCACCAAATCAGACTTTGTAGGGAATGTCATGTCTCTTTGTATTGAAAAACGCGGTCAAATTACCAATCAAACCTACCTTACCACCGAAAGGGTAGAATTAAATTTTGATTTGCCATTGGCAGAAATTGTTTTTGATTTCTACGACCGCCTAAAGACAGTTTCAAAAGGCTATGCCTCTTTTGACTATTCCCCCATTGGAATGCGCCCGTCAAAACTTGTAAAGGTGGATATATTGCTAAACAGTAATCCCGTAGATGCACTTTCTGCTCTCATTCACACCGACAATGCGTATTTAATAGGTAAAAAAATGTGTGAAAAGTTGAGAGGATTGATCCCAAGGCAACAATTTGACATCCCTATTCAGGCAGCAATTGGCGCTAAAATCATTTCTCGAGAAACCATCAAAGCGCTGCGAAAAGATGTTACCGCAAAATGTTATGGAGGAGATATTACTCGAAAGCGTAAGTTGCTCGAAAAGCAGAAAAAAGGAAAAAAGAAAATGCGCCAAGTAGGTAGTGTAGAAATTCCTCAACAAGCCTTTATGGCGGTACTAAAATTAAATGATTAAACATTTATTATCCCTTTTTTATTAAACTTACACTAAACTTGATTGATTCAACCTATCTTGCCTGGGTAATTTTTATATGATGTTTTTTAAAAAGATTTTATAGATATCGATTGATCATCAATTGATAGAAATAAAAAATAACCGCTGCCCATGCAGGGAACTACACCTGAAGTTAGAACGGCGGAAAAAAGAAAACTAATTGGATAAAATACTAATAACCTCCAATTAACAATATTTGGTTGGTGAAAATTGAATTTTTATATTGCTATAGATGAGTAAAGTAGCTTTCAAAAAAATAATGGTAGGGTTTGCCTTCTCTCCAAACCTAAAGGCAAATGTTTACGAGTCCTTAAGAATGGCTCATTATTTTGGTGGTGAGTTAATCTTTGTCCACGTTGGGAGTAAAGCCCCAGAAAAAGAGTCTCGATTTAAAGAAATCGTTGCCTCAAGTCCTATTCATTCAGAAAAGTTCACAATCGAATGGCGAGAGGGTAATCCTGTAAACTCGCTATTACAAGCCAGTGAAGAGTTCAAGGTAGATTTAATCCTGTTGGGAGCATTAAAGAGAGAAAATGTCTTAAAGTTTTATTTGGGTTCGATCGCAAGAAAAATTACCCGAAGGGCAAAGTGTTCAGTTCTGTTATTGATAAAACCCTCTGTTGAAAGAAAGCCATGCCAGCACATTGTCGTCAATGGTTTTGACAGTCCACAAACCAAAGATACCATAGAGTCTTCGTTTTTGGTTGCTAAAGCTTTGGGAGTTAAAAAGATATCGCTAGTTGAGGAGATAAGCACGTCGGAGGTTGCTGTCGCTGTAGATGATGACAAAAGCTTAAGGCGAGCTACTTTAAAAAAAGAAAAGTTGAGAAGACGGGAGCAAACAAGAGTAAAAGACGTTGTAAAAAAACTCCCTGCCAAACTTACCTCTGACATCAATTGGACTACCCAGAGTATATTTGGAAGAAGAGGATACTCAATTGGACATTATGCCAAAGTGGTTCGGGCTGATTTATTAGTTATGAATGCACAAGAAAATCTAGGTTTTATTGACCGACTTATAACAAGAGATTTGGAGCATATTTTGGCAGAATTACCCACAGATGTATTAATCATAAACCCTAGAGAAAATGTATAAAGCTACCCCTTTTAAACAGTTTTTGGGAGGCTTGCCTAAAAATATTTTTTCAGGTTTCGTCGTTTCGCTGATTGCTTTACCATTGGGGTTGGGATTAGCCATTGCCTCTGAGGCTCCACCCATTGCAGGTATTATTGCAGCAATTGCCGGTGGGATAGTAGTTTCAATATTGGGCGGTTCACACCTCACCATTACGGGACCAGGAAATGGTCTGGTCATCGTGATTCTCTCTGCAATAGTTGGTATGGGGGGGGGAGATTTATACCAAGGGTATCTATATACCTTGGCCGCTATCATTTTATCCGGATTACTTCTTTTTATTTTTGGCGTCTTTCGACTGGGTGCTTTAAGTGAGTTTTTTCCTACTACAGCGTTACAGGGAATGTTGGCCGCCATTGGAGTAGGCATTTTGGCCAAACAATTTCATGTGATGCTTGGTTTTACAGATGTCAAAGGAAATACCATCAATCAGTTGATCATGATCCCAGTATCTATCAAAAATTTATTGATTAACCCTTCCAAGGAAATTATATTAGCTTCCGCAATAGGGGTGCTTGGTTTGGTCTTTTTGTTCCTGTATACTAGAATTAGAAATTCCGTTTTTCAATTGATCCCTGCCCCAATGTGGGTAGTTATCGTCTCCATAGGTGTGATGTATTATTATGATCTAATTCAAAAAACTCCTGAGGTGTTGGGATCTAACCTTATGATTACACTGCCCGATAACCTGATGGCATCTCTACCAAGACCTGACTTTGGCAAAGTTTTAAACTCTGATTTTATAGGATATACCCTGTCCATCACGCTAGTCGCAGTAATTGAATCTTTGTTGAGTATCAAAGCTGTTGATAAGCTTGATCCACTAAAGAGACGGTCAAATATCAATAAAGACCTAAGGGCGTTGGGGATTGCAACCGTTGTCAGTGGGTTTTTTGGTGGGCTCAATGTAGTAACGGTCATCGCTAGAAGTTCAGTGAACGTAAACAATGGCGGAAATAATCGTTCAGCAAACTTTTTTCATGCTGCCTTTTTGGTTCTTTTTATTTTGTTGTTTGCCAAACAAATACAAAAAATCCCTATGCCCGCTCTGGCGGCCATACTGGTATATACAGGGTATCGACTTGCAGCACCCGAAAACTTATTTCGTATTTATAAAATTGGAAAAGAGCAAGCCATTATTTTTCTAACGACCTTGGTATCAACTCTAATGACCAGTCTTACCACTGGAATACTTTTGGGTATTATAGCCACAATTTTGGTACACATCATACTCAATAAAAGCTTGGTTTTGTTCTCTCGTAATTGGCTTAAACCCAACGTATTGATGTACTTGGAGGAGGAAACAGGTAATTATTATGTCAGTGTTAAGAATTTTTGCAGTTTTTTAAACTTTTTTAAACTCAAAGCCAAGCTTGATGAAATTCCTCCTAAAGCGCATGCTATTATCGATTTTTCTCTTTGTGAATTTGTCGATCACACAGTTATGGAGGGGCTAAACGATTACAATCGAAGCTTTTCTCGTCAAGGCGGTTTTTTTGAAATAATAGGGCTTGACGTTCACGAAGCCAAGACAGAACATCCGTTTGCAATCCGCAAAAGTCTACCCGAATCATCTCTTTTAAATTTCCAAATTTCGTTAACCAAAAGACAAAAGCTTTTGCAAAAATTATCTAATATTTTAGATTGGAATTACCTTCCTGATCCAGTATCAAATTACGGAGAGCTTGAGCATTTTCTGTACTTCAAAACTAAATGGATTAACTTTCGTTATAACAATTTAGAAAGTAAAAACAAAGATTTCTTGTTGTTTGATCTATCATATAGTGAGGGAGCTTTTATCGCTAAAGAAGATTTGAGGTCGACCTTTTTGCAAATCAAGGGGCCTGAGAAAATGCCTGTTTTTGCCTTGGACAAGGAGAACTTTATGACTAACATACTGCAATTGTCCGGTTTAAAAGATATTGATTTTAAAGAGTACCCTGATTTCTCAAAAAGATTTTATCTAAGGGGTGAAGATGAAAAAGCCATTCGTACTTTTTTTACAGGCAATCTTATTTACTTCTTTGAAAGCCATCCAGCTTACTACCTAGAATCCAATGGGGATAGTCTCTTGATTCGAACTAAAGAGCGATTGGCAAGCATCCAAGAAATAAAGCAAATTTTAGCCTTTGCAGAGGAACTTCTTAAAATTCTGGAGAAGAAATAAAAAAATTATCTTTTACTTTGGACTATAGGCATAGTTCTTTTTTTAATAAAATTTCAAAATACAAAATCATGAAAGTTAATATTATTTCGTTGCTTGCGATTTTCTTTTTTACCATCTTGAGTGCGCAACAAAAAAGAACAATCGGCTCAGTTGAACGATTACTTCCTGAGATGAATCAGTTTGTTGCCCCAGGAGCAGAGATCGAAATTCTCGCTGAAGGTTTTGGTTGGTCGGAAGGTCCCGTTTGGGTCGATCGTCTTAATGCGGTTTTATTTTCAGATGTACCCGGCAATAAAGTTTATCGATGGGAAGAAAAAAATGGCCTAAGCGTATTTCTCGATCCCAGTGGCCATACGGGAATTGCTCCAAGAGCAAAAAAAGGCAGTCTAAATGCTGTGAATAGAGATGAAAGTGGGTCTAATGGCCTGGTCTTGGATAAAAATGGTCAACTCATAATTTGCATGCACGGAGACAGAAGGGTTGCCCGCCTTACCGATTGGGAAAAGAAGGGTTTTAATACGATTGTTGGTAAATACCAGGGTAAATATTTCAACAGTCCTAATGATCTTGTTTACGCCAAAAACGGAGATTTATATTTTACTGATCCTCCATACGGTTTGAAAAATGGAGACAAAGACGCATTGAAAGAGTTGGCTTTCAATGGTGTTTTTAAACTTACTTCCTCCGGAGAAATTTCCTTAATCATTGACAATTTGACAAGACCCAACGGAGTGGCTATTTCAAATGACCAAAAAACATTATATGTGGCTGTCTCTGATCCAAAGGATAGAAGAATCATGGCCTATGACATCACCCAAGACGGTGTAGAAAATTCCAGAGTATTTTTTAACGATGATTCCTTTGAAAAACAAAGCCGTGGAAACTTCGATGGAATTAAAATCCATCCCTCAGGAACAATTTTCGCCACCGGCCCCGGAGGCGTTCTAATCATTACCCCTGAAGGGAAGCATCTCGGCACTATTAAAACAGAAGAGAAAACAGCTAATTGCGCTTTTGATTCTAACTACAAGTACCTTTACATGACAACTCATATGTACCTTACACGTATTAAATTATAATTTTGTGAAATTACACTCTATTGAATGTGGTAATTTTAAATTGGATGGTGGTGCCATGTTCGGTGTTATACCCAAGCCCCTTTGGGAGAAAACCAATCCTGCCGATGCCAACAATCGAATTGAAATGTGTAGTCGCTCATTGTTGGTTGAACAGGGTAACCGACTCATTCTTATCGATACAGGAATGGGCAATAAACAAAGTGAAAAGTTTTTTAGTTATTATGACCGTTCAAGTGATAAAAACCTAGATCAATCGCTACTTCAAAAAGGTTTCCACAGGGACGATATCACAGATGTTTTTTTCACGCACCTCCATTTTGACCACTGTGGTGATGCAATAATAAGGAACAGCAATGGGTTGCTTGAACCAGCATTTAAAAATGCTGTTTTTTGGTCCCATGAAAATCACTGGCAATGGGCCACAC
>JAYPMF010000103.1:281-6493 GCA_038129785.1 Flavobacteriaceae bacterium | reverse complement strand
TGGTTACAGGATTTCCATCACTGTCTTTTACAATAGCTTGGTAGTTGAACTGTGCGTTTAATCCAACAGATATTAGTAAAAAGAAGAGTATTTTTTTCATAATTGCAATATATATCAACTTGATAATGTATACAACACCTGAATTTCACTTTCGCAAAATTGCATACAAAGGCTTTTCCTTACACTAACCTAATTGATAGAGAATTACCCCTGTTTTTGAATTGTCGTTTTGGAGGGGTGTTTTAGGGGGTATTAGGAGTATAGCGCAATCATTAATTTTCCAACTCGGAGGCAAGTTGTACCAACCAACAATCAATAGCTTCCTGAGGGACATCCAGTTTTCGATAGGTTGCTTTATAGACAGGATATCCACCCACTTCATCCTGGCTGTCTAAAATTTGTCCTTTTCTTTCGAGAAAATCCTGAATAATTCTTTTATCTATAGCATCCCTTTCTTTTGGACGTGCCCCAGCATGTTCAGTGATATAGTCAACAACTTCATCAACGGCTAAAGGCTCAAAACCCCTTGGCCAAATGGGCATCTCCGATAAGATGTTTATATTTCCATAGGTTAGAGGCAATGCTCTTCCCTTAATATCAAACGCCAAATTATCCTTCATGAATGCATCTCCCAAGGGAGCAACTAATGCCATTTTCTCTCGGGTATTTTTTCCGGCATACATCACGTTACCTACAATACTTACCCTGCAATTTTCTGGTTCGAATCTTGCATTTACCCACTCTGAGTTGGAGTAGTTCAATTGAATGGCAACCCTTCCCGGATTGTAAATTAGATTATTAACAATAACTCCGGTAGAATGGGCTTTAAAATAGGGGTTTCTCATGGCATTGTGTGCAAATAAATTACCCACAATAGCAATATCCCTGCAAAAATCATGTATCAGAGTACCCTTGGAATGCTCTCCTTTTTCATGAGATGAATCACTCAGGCACTCTGCTATGATATTATTACTGAACGTAATTTTATGAGAAGTGAAGTCTGGGCCTTCTACCCTAGTTCCGGATGCACTTAGATTTTCATCTACAGCCCATGTAAAGGAACAATGATCAATAATTATATTATAAGCATTCCCTCCCGAGGTGGTCAATCCATCTGGAGACCAACCGCTTCTTTTAGGCTCTCCTGCATCGCCAGGTCTGACACGAATATGTTGGATCACAATATCGTGCGTATTTATCCAGAATCCACCGCGAATAAAAGTAATACCTGGAAAAGGGGCTGTTTGTCCTGCAATGGTTAGGAATGGCTCTGTAACATCCAAATTTCCCTTATTGAGATCAATTATACCTCCTACCTCAAATACTATAACCCGTGGCCCCTCAGTTTCAATAGCTTCTTTTATGGAGCCGGGTCCTTCTGGGTCAAGAGTCGTTACCCGAATGATTTTTCCATTTAAACCTCCTTGAGTAGGATCACCAAATGCTATATTACGAGGAATAATGTTTTGCGCAATTGAATGACCCATCAACAAACAACACAGTATAATTGACAATGTCGATAGCCGAATAAGTTTAATTGGTAACATTATGCCATATTAATTTTTTGGTAGTAAAGGTTTTTCATACATCTAAATTAACAAAACCAACAAAAAGCGATTAAATGCTGCTTTTCCAGGTACCTCCATGCTTGTAATAGACATTTAATCTATTGATTATCAATATTAAAAAACATATATTGTAAGTTCTGTATCTTGAAGTAGTAAGTGCAGGGCAAACGAATACAATGTCAAAAAGTATATTTTATTATAGTTTTAAATTCATAAGCCATCATAAAGAGGACTCAATAAGAATGATTTATAAATTTTTATTGATTGGATTTATAATAATTCCGTTGGAATTAAAATCTCAAAAAGACAGAATTAATGTAGATTTTAATTCTGATAAAGTAGTTACAAAAGAATCAATATTATCATTTAAAATTTATAAGGAGAAACTTCTTAAAGATCCCTACCGACCTGCATATCATTTTTGTATTCCAGAAGGCATAAGTATAAGTAAAACCGGAAATAAGATACCTTTTGACCCAAATGGTGCATTTTTTAAAAATGGTCGCTATCATTTAATGTACTTATACAAGCGTTTTGGTGGAGAATCGTATGGTTGGACCTGGGGACATGTTTCAAGTAAAGACCTTATTAATTGGAGAAATCATCCGGATGCTTTAATAGCAAAGAGTAAAGAAGAAGGATCATTTAGCGGAGGTGCATTTGTTGATGATGACGGTAAAGTAATTTTATCTTACTGGAAAATTAAAGGTGAAAAAAGGGGTATAGGTCTTGCTAAAAATATTGATAATAATATAGATAAATGGGAA
Organism: Flavobacteriaceae bacterium; assembly: GCA_038129785.1. Lineage (GTDB taxonomy): Bacteria > Bacteroidota > Bacteroidia > Flavobacteriales > Flavobacteriaceae > UBA8316. Next base: position 4,158 of record JAYPMF010000103.1, on the reverse strand, counting down.
AAATTTAAAGAAAACCCTGTAATTAAATCGACCGAATGGGGTATCACCAATCTTAAAGATTCATCAGGTAAAAATAAATTCGTTGGCTCTGCGGATCCATCTAATATTTGGAAAAAGAACGGAAAATATTACCTATTGACTGGAAATTTACTAGTATTAAGAAAATTTGGTTCGAAAGGTAAAGGACTACCTGCTAACAAAGAAGAGAATGTATTACCAAAAGATTCTATAAATTATCAAGGAGATCGACTATACCTTTTTGAATCAGAAAATTTAATTGATTGGAGATACCTCAATGAATTTTACAATTCAAATCGTGACTGGACTAGCAAAACAGAGGACAATATGTGTCCAAGTTTTTTACCCTTACCATCAAAACACTCTGGCGGTAAATTAAGTTCTAAACACCTACTACTTTTCATAAGTCATAATAGAGGTTGTCAATACTATATTGGTGATTACAAGAACAATAATTTTTATCCAAATAATCACGGAAGAATGAGCTGGAATGATAATGGTTTTTTTGCCCCAGAAGCTATGATAGACGGGAATGGTAGACAAATAATGTGGGCCTGGGTTTTTGATTATCGTCCAAAGCACATGGTAAGTAAATCTGGATGGTCAGGAACATATTCTCTCCCGAGATCTCTATGGCTTGGAAAAGATGGAACACTCAGAATAAGGCCTGTTGAAGAGCTAAAATCTTTAAGAATTAATGAAAAATCATTAAAAGACTTAAAAATAGATCCTGAAAGAAAAATGAATTTAGATGATTTTAATTCTGGATTAACGGAATTAGAAGTTATTATTGAACCTAATGACGCCCATAAATTTGGTTTAGAAATTGGAGTCTCAGAGGACGGACTTGAGAAAACTGTAATTTACTATGACTCTTCAGAAAATAAAATTGTTTTAGACAATAGGGATTCAGGATTTGATTTTGGAAATAAAATTGTTGAGGAGGCCCCGCTAAAATTAAAAGTCAATGAAAATATTAATTTGAGAGTTTTTATTGATAATTCGATTATCGAAGTTTTTGCAAATGACAGGCAAGCAATATGTAGAAGAATTTATCCAAAAAAAAAGGGCCATGGATTGAATTTGTTTTCAATTGGTGGTGATATAAATGTGAAATCTTTAAAGTCATGGGAAATAATGCCCTCAAATCCGTACTAAGTTTGGCTAAATAGGTGACTTAATATGCTTGTGATAGTAAATATAATTAAATCTATGGCTACCCTCCCTATCGGGAGGTTTTTTGCTGGATCTAAATAAATTAGCCTCTAGTCAGAAAAGTTCAGATAAATAAAATAGATAGTAGCAACCCAAAGTCCTACTGCTATTATAATTTTTTGAGTTTTTGTTAGGTTGTCCATTTCTATTTAACTTGAATCTGCAGTGAAGTTACAGAGAAAATAATTTGATTAATCAAGTTTTGTCAATGTGAATAAAAAACAAATTATTACTCTTTTAGTTGGTTTAAGTATGTTTCGGCAAGTTCTGTATCGTGAAATGAGAATAGATTTCAAAGTGTTTCATTTACTACTAAATACTATTTTCACCATTTTGCTGGTTTGGGTCCCATATCAAATTCAAGTTTGCCACCGTTAACTATCTCTTTAAAAGGAATTAAAGGCTTTTTCACTTTTTTCCCATTTAATTTGACTCCTTGAATATATATATTCTCCTCACTGTTGTTTTTTGCCTCTACTGTAAAGGTTTTTCCTAAATAATAAGCATTGTCCAATTTAATTGTTATCTTATTAAACAGAGGACTGGTTAAATTCACCATTGGTTTGGCTTCAACCCCCCCGGTCATCTCAAACAATCCCATCGCACTAATAACGTACCAGCCACCCATTTGTCCTTCATCTTCGTCACCTTCCCACCCGTGATAAGGTGTTGATCCATAGAAATTATTGAGAATAGCACGTGTATATTTCTGGGTTAAATGAGGTTTGCCTGAATAGTTAAATAGATATGCAGGTTGCATATTGGCTTCATTACCATGATTAATGTAGTATTCGATAGCTTTTTTACGCGAACGGTCAAATGCGTGAGCTGCAAATTGTTTTTTCTCTGATTTTCTAAATCCATTTTCCAAGCGTTTATTAAACACTTCTTCCCCACCCATCGCATCTATTAAGCCACTAACATTATGTGGAATATACCATGTGTATTGCCATGAATTACCTTCAGTAAATGAATAACCCGATAGCGGGTCAAAATTATCGAGCCAATTTCCTAAAGTATCTTTTGGAACAATATATTTTTTTCCAGGATGGAAAATATTTCTCCAATACTCTGACTTTTTCATAAAATCATCATAATCCTTATATTTTCCTAGAGCCTTAGCCATCTGAGCTACACAATAAAAGTCAATAGCATAATTAAGTGCACGGTCGGTTCTCGATTTTCTTCCAAAGTTGTAGGGCACATATCCTTTTTCCACAAACACATTTAGGTAATCGTTTCCTGCCAGACCTGTTCCCAGTAGAATTTCACCCTGTTTTGTTACAACATTTCTAACAGCTTTATATAGCTTTTCCTCATCGCCTTTCCAGATTCCTTTTTGCCAGGCTGAAATCATTAATACGACTTCGTGTGTAACTTCCATAACTCCTGTATGCTCCAGTCCAGTTGGACCGTTATTTGTCCAGCCCGTTTTATCGAAAAGTTCCAGCTGGGTATCCACCCAATTCTTCATAATTTCAGGTGATATTAGTGACCACAAGGTATTAAGGTTCCAAAAGGTATTCCAAAAAGCATCTCCACCATACATTAGCCCACCCTCTGGTAATTGTTGTACTTGTTCAAAGGGATCAACATATTTTCCGTCCACATCACTCCAAGTTTGTTTCTGACAATAGGATCGATACAGGTTAGTGTAAAACTTCGCCTTATCCTCTTTTGTTCCACCTTCAACCTTAATTCTGCCAAGCAGTTCATTCCATTCATTTCGAGCATCTTTTACTGCTCGGTTAAAATCCCAATCGTAGTTTTCTAGTTCCTGTTCAAGATTTTTACCTGCTCCTTCTGCACTAACCAGCGACAAACCCACTTTTGCCATTAAAGGTTCCTCTTTTTTAACATTAAAAGTGACATATGAAGCCAAATCTCCCTGTCCTTTAACTTTTTCTACACCTTCCCTCTCTCCTTCTCTTTGAGTCCATCCATTCATAGAATTAAACGCCTTATTAAAACGAATTTCAAAATGGAGTGTCCATTCGTTGTAAGAACTTATTAGTTTAGAATATCCGGTAATTGTTTGCTTATCTTTTATGGTTATTTCTCCGTCTGCTAATTTTGCAACATACTCTGCAGGAAAAAGTAAATCAATTAAAATCCGGGCATTCTCATAGTCATCATTAAAAGTATATTTATGAAATCCACAATGCTTGGTGGCGGTAAGTTCAGCCTTAACATCACTGTCATATAATTCAACGGTATAATATCCGGGAAATGCTTTTTCTGTCTCTTTTAACATCCTGGAATGGTAGCTTGCTCCGGCTCCCCTGTATGGGGCATCAACAGGACGGTCTTTAAATGTCGGGTCCTGTACCTGGGGCATCATCATTAATCCGCACATTGTCCAGGCATGAATATGTGAAAATCCTGACACATTACTTATTGAGTATTCATATCCCGCCATCCAGCCGTCATTCTGGTTATCTGGTCCCAATTGCACCATTCCGAAAGGTCTTCCAGCGTAAGGTCCCAACATCCACCTGGAGTTGGAGGTACCTATAAAACAATCAACATAATCAATGGGTTCTTTGTTGGTTTGAGAATAGCCTGGAATACTTAAAACTAATAGTAACAAAATGCTAATGGTCTTCATAATTTGGTCTTTATTTCTCATTATTACTTACAAATA
>JAYPMF010000103.1:0-213 GCA_038129785.1 Flavobacteriaceae bacterium | reverse complement strand
CTCGGACATTTAATGTTTGCACCCAGAGCTAACCCACAAATCACTATGGCAGTTGATAGAGAGTTGCTACATCTTTGCCCAAATTCTTCAGTAAGTGGGGGCTAAAACAGTTTTGATAGCTTGAAAAAAGAGTTATCGAAGGGAATGAAACTTTACGAGGAGTGGCAGATGAATTCGTCAAATAAGTGTAATATTTTAATAAAAATGGAATAG
>JAYPMF010000102.1:0-6503 GCA_038129785.1 Flavobacteriaceae bacterium | reverse complement strand
TAGCGTTATTGATGCCACCCAAGGCGTTTTGAATGAATGTTAGTCTGTGATCATCTTTTTGTAAATTGTTTGTAATATTCGTATCATATATAAAAATGGGGATAACCCTATTAGTGCCCTTTAGAGCTTCGTAAAGTCCTTTATTATCATGCAACCTCAGATCTCTTCGAAACCAAAAAAGCGTTAATTTTCCCATCATAATTAACTTTTAATACTCCCTATCCCACCGTCAACGGTTAGAGTTTGAGCAGTAACCCAACTACTTGTATTGCTTAATAAAAACTCAGTTATTTGAGCGATTTCTTCCGGGCTTCCTACCCTTTGAAGTGGATGTCTAGCCGCAGCATTACTTTTTTTTGTGTCGTTGTTAAGAAACTTTTCAGCTAAAGGGGTATCTATCAGAGAAGGGGCGATGACATTAAAACGGATTTTGGGGGCCAGTTCAGCCGCTAAGCTCCGTGATAAACCCTCTAAGGCTCCCTTAGCCGTTGCAACAGAAGCATGAAAAGGCATACCGGTTTGAACGGCTACAGTACTGAAAAATACCACACTGGCACATGTCTCACAATTATTTAGACGGCCAAGAACGGCTTTTAGCGTTTTCACTGCTCCCATCACATTGATCGAAAAATCTTTAAAAAAAACTTCTGGTTTTAGACCCTTAAATGGTCTGAGGTTAATAGTACCAGGACAATAAACCAGTCCATCAAGGGTTTCTGGTAGTTTAGAAATCTCTAATTCATCGGCCTCTACATCATATGGAATGTATGTAACGGGTAAGCCATTTAACCCTTCATTGGATCGATTGGCCACAAAAAGATTATTTTTAGAATGAATTTGTTTAACCAATGCCAATCCAATTCCTGAGCTTCCTCCTACAATTAGTATATTTTTTTTCATTTTAGCTTTTGTATTCTCCAAACAATTCTGATAATTTTTTTTTACGGTATTCGAATATCTCTTTTAGTTTAGGTTTAACGATTATGGGGTGTGCCATTTGTCCCAAAATTCCAAAAGGTATTTTGTAGTCGATAATATCTTCCATTTCAATTCCATTTTTTATTGGTCTTATAAAATGCTTGTGATGCCATAAAGCATATGGACCAAATCTTTGTTCATCAACAAAATATTCCTCTTCTTTGACATGTGTAATTTCTGTGATCCATTGAGTGGGTATTCCCATTATAGGGGTTACGATATACTTAATTATCTGCCCCGGATACATCATTTTTTCGTCTCCACCTAATATTTCGAATCTCATATAATCAGGGGTGATGGTTTTAAGATTTTTTGGATCACTAAGAAATTTCCAGGCCTGCTCCATACTAATGGGCAAATTTTGAATCTCATGTAGACGATATATTTTCATTTTGAAACATTACAAATATACAAATTGTTTAAGTGTTTTATAAAATTATTAAACAAAATATAAACATTTTACTAAGAATTTGTTTTTGCGGATGGTTTTTTATATTTGAAAAAAAGATATTATGAGAATTATTAATTGCTTTCTGCTTTTCAACTTTATTGTTGCAGGTGTTTATGCTCAGGTAATTACTCCTCCAAAGAGTCCCAGAGGAAAAATTACCCAGCAAGTTGGATTGACCGAAGTTGTGGTTAACTACTCTCGTCCTTCTGCTCGAGGTAGAAATATTATTGGAGGTTTGGTTAGATTTGGGGAGATGTGGAGAACAGGTGCCAATAAAAACACTATTGTGTCTTTTTCCGATCCTGTCATGATTATGGGAAAACCTTTAGCAGCAGGAAAATATGCCTTATACACTCGCCCTGATGCGAGACAGTGGGAAATTTATTTTTACAAAAAATATGATATAAACGGTATCCCAAAAAATTGGAAAGAGGATCAGGTAGCACTCCACATTTCGGTTTCCAGCAATTATTTCGATCCTATGGTAGAGACTTTCACTATTTCCTTATCTAACTTTACTAGTAATGGCGCTAATCTGAACTTGATTTGGGAACATACTCTAGTAGCTATTCCATTTGAAGTTCCCACCCAAACCAAAGCATTGGAGAGTATAGATAAAACACTTTCAGCAACACCTAAATCGGGTGATTACTATCAAGCAGCTGTATACTATCTGGAGGAAAACAAAGACTTGTTAAAAGCTCAAAAGTGGATGGAAAAAGCATTGGATATGCGAAAAAAACCTGCTTATTGGATGTACCGCCAGTATGCACTGATCCTAGCAGAGCGTAATGACAAAAAAGCTGCTCTAAAAGCAGTAAAAAAATCCTTAGAGTTGGCTGAAGAAGCTGGGAACAAAGACTATATCATTATGAATAATGTATCTATAGCTAAGTGGAGTAAATAACTAATATTCTTAAATGAAGTAAATTAGATCCTGCAAGTTTTGGGGTTTTTTATTCAATAATTTTAATTTAAGCGCAGTGTTAAAAGATAAAAGACTGTTTAGTCAGTTGTTTTATTAATCATTGTTGGGTTTAAGCATTTAAACTCAAAATCGTTCATGAGTATATTAAACTCGATTTAGGACCTCTAGGAAACAAAAAATCTATTTTTACTAATAAATTGTATTATGAAAGCTACAATAACAGTAATTATAGCTCCAATTACGTTGAGCCAGAGAAAGCTTACCCATTGTTGACTATAGATTACTAAAATGAGAATTTCTGATAAGATGGCACCATAGAATGCTGCTTTAGCCCTGATAGTTTTCATAAATATAGCAAGGAAGAAAACACCTAGAATAGTACCGTAAAAGAGGGATCCTATAATGTTGACTAGCTGGATCAGATTTTCAAAGAGATTCCCTGCCAGGGCAAAAACAATGGCAATTAGACCCCAAAGCAGGGTAAATCCTTTTCCTGCCCAAACGTAATGTTTTTCCTCCTTAGTGTTGTGAAAACGTTTGTATAAGTCAACTACTGTTGTAGCTGATAGCGCGTTGATCTCAGAGGCAGCAGAGCTCATAGCAGCCGAGAGGATCACTGCCAGAAGCAGTCCGATTAGGCCTTTTGGCAAGTAGTTAAGAATAAAATAGATGAAGACATAGTCTTTGTCATTGGATTCGACTTGGGGGTGGTTGGCTTCTATGATTTTTCTCGCCTCGATGCGGTTTTTTTGGGCTTGTTTTTCCAGTTGGAGGTATTTGGCTTGGGAGTCTGTATTGGAGAAAAAATCTTCTTTTTGGAGTTGTCTTTGTTTTTCTTTGAAAATAATGTCGTTGGCAATTTCAAGAGCTTCAAATTTTTCACCCCCCTTTGTAACTCTAATTTTTTTTGAGGCATAGGGATTGAAATGTAGGGGAGCTTTTTCAAATTGGAAAAAGACAAAAACCATAACGCCTGTTAATAAAATAAAAAATTGCATAGGGATTTTTAAAAATCCGTTCATGATCAATCCTCTCTGACTTTCGGCTAGAGATTTACCGGAAAGGTATCGTTGCACCTGACTTTGATCTGTGCCAAAATATGACAGAGCTAAAAACAGTCCTCCTGTGACCCCACTCCAAAAGGTATAACGATTATTGGGATCCATACTAAAGTCGAGTATATTCATTTTATCATTCAAGCCCGCCAATTGAAGGGCATTGGAGAAGGAAAGTTTCTCAGGTAAGCCTTTTACTATAAAAACGAAGGCGACAATCATACCTGAGAAGATTATGAACATCTGTTGTTTTTGAGTGACATTTACGGCCTGTGTCCCTCCAAACATAGTATAGAACACTACTAATAAGCCTATGACAACCACCAGTGCTTTAAGATTCCAGCCCAATACTACACTTAAAATGATGGCCGGGGCATAGATCGTGATCCCTGCAGCCAGACCCCTTTGAATGAGGAACAAAATGGCTGTCAGTGTTCTCGTTCTGAGATCAAAACGTTTTTCCAAAAACTCGTATGCTGTGTAGACTTTTAGTTTGTGATAGACGGGTAAAAAAAACAAACAGATTATGATCATAGCAAAAGGCAATCCGAGGTAAAATTGCAAAAATCCCATCCCATCATTGAAAGCTTGTCCTGGCGTAGATAGAAATGTAATTGCGCTAGCTTGTGTAGCCATCACAGAAAGTCCTACAGTGAACCAAGATGCCTGATTCCCTCCCCTGATGTAGTCTTTTATGTTTTTGTGAGAGTTGTTTTTCCAAACCCCATAAGCAACTATGAAAAGTAAGCTAAAGGACAATACCGCCCAGTCAATCAGTTCCATTAACTAAAATTTTTCATGAAATAATAGCAAAAACCCCAAAAAAACAATTGAGTTAAAATCAGTAACCAATAGATTTTAGGAGGATTTTTTTTCATGGTCTTGCAATGAGGTTAAAAAACAAACGATAGGCTCCCGGGACTCCTGCTGGCAATTGACGAAAGAAGCTCAACCCAGTATAAACTAATCTTCCTTTGCCATAATTTGCAACTAGTAGTGCTCCTTTTTTTGGGGACTCGCCGGCATCATTCATTTGTAGAAGAGGGATGAATTTTTCATCCCATTGATTTGGAAAATATAACCCTCTCTCTTGAACCCAACCGTTAAAATCTTTGTTTGTAATTTTATTTGGGTGATTCAAGATAGGATGTTTTGGGTTGATGATTTGTACGTTGGCACTTTCGTTAGATACACGATCTCTGGAAAGGGTTAAATTCAATGGAGCCAGTTCCTGGGTTTTTAATCCTCTACTAGTGTTATACTGTATCAAGAGATTTCCGCCAGTTGCGGCATATTTCCAAAGAATTTTATTTTTATAAGCTAAAGCCTCTTCAACATTGAATGCCCTTATGCCTATAATCACAGCATCGAAAGGATTCAATTTTTTGAGGGTTATATCTTTAGCCTTTAATATTTTTACTTCGACCCCCAAGTCAGATAAACTCTTTGGGATGTTGTCACCAGCCCCTTGAATATAGGCTACCTTTTCTACTCCTGTTTTTAAATTTAAAGCCACCACCTTAGATTTGGATGGGGATATAAGGTACTGTTTTGGAATATGGTCGTATGCGATTTCCTGAAGAGAGGATCTGAGTTTTTTTGTTTTAGTTAACAACAGAGGTTTTAAAAATCCAACTACTGTCTCCAAAGGAGCTTTGATATAAAAATAAAAATCGTTTTCAATTCCTTTTCCAGATATATCCACCTCAATGGATTTGGGAGTCAATTTCCATGATTTTGGTGTTTCCAAACTGAGTGTTCCTTTGATGGATGGGCCTAAATTTTTGACACTTACTTTCACCCTACGATTTTGACCCGTAGCAAAGAGATAAACGGGAGCTTCAACTTGTATACTTGCATCGGGGAGTATATGAAATGAGGTTAACACTTCACCTTTTACAGGGTCTGTTTTTCTATATTGAAGAGGCAGGCTTGTAATTAAGGTTTTTCCTTCAATAGAGAAGTTTAGTTTTGCAATATAGGCTGTAGGGGTATTTGCCTCTCCAATCCATTTTTTTTTGTCTGTGGCATACATTCCTTGGCTACCAATTTGTGTGAGCCAGTAGGGACTACTTATTGCACCATCAATTTCAGTTTCAAATTTTTTATTGAAAGATACATTGGTTTTAAGGTTTTCATTCAAATCAAAAGATTTATTTTTCCATTGTATGCTATTTAAACTCACAGACAGTGGACTGGGATTATTAACCAAAAAACTGATTTGCAAATTTTCTCCCAATACACCGTATGGTATTTGAGCATTGAGTTGAAGTTCTATTCCTAGACATTGAAGTATAAGACTTTTGATTTCTTGGGTTTTGATTTTTTTCCAATGACTGTCATCTAGTTGCATGATCATTGTTTTTACTTCAAGTAATGAAGCCACACTTTTGAATGGGGCAGAGAAATCAAAATCATCAATGATTTTTTCTATGGCTTTTCCTACAGGAGCACCTCCTTTTACTCTTGTCCATTGAGTATTGATACCTTCGAAAGGGTCATTTTGGGTTATTTTTTCTCCCTTTACTAATTCCAAGTACTCTATTCTCTGACCCATGGCTGCAGCACTGCCAAAACCCTGAGATTTATGCTGGCTTCTGCTCAAGGCAGCAATTTCTGAGTTGGTTTTGCCGGATAGGGGATCATAAACCCCCATATTCAGGGCCAGAATGTCTTTCTTGTTAGCTTTTTCAAATTTTTCCTTACTACCATAAAAATACCAGGAGGTGTTGTGGAATAGACGTTGGGGGTGCCATGCCGTTTGATCTGAATGTAATTTTTCAAAAGCCCATTCGCTGATCATAGCTGATGCGGTATGGTGCCCATGTGTTTTGCCGGAACTACCACTATTGAATCGGTTGATGATAATGTCGGGTTTGAATTTTTGAATTCGGTCAATTGTTTGAGACAAAACCAGTTCTTTATCCCAAATGGAAAGTGTTTCTTTTGGATTTTTAGAGTATCCAAAATCATTGGCCATGGTAAAAAACTGCAAACCACCGTCAATTTTTCGGGCCTCTAAAAGTTCCTGTGTTCTGATCAATCCTAAAGCTTCTCGAAGTTCAGCTCCTATTAGGTTTTGACCTCCATC
>JAYPMF010000101.1:634-6591 GCA_038129785.1 Flavobacteriaceae bacterium | reverse complement strand
AGACAATCCCAAACAGTTAGTGTGTCGCTGAAAAAGAAAGAAGGATTATTAAGAATGAGAAACAATTCTAAAAATAGCCAAAAAATTAGTGGAGATGAGTTTGAAATAGCATTTTACTGAGATTTGAAAGGAACATACTAAAAATGTATTTTTGTTAAAATGCTTTCTTTTAAAATAAAGATAAAAATATTTGGCAGCATAGTTTTGATCCATGTGGCAACTTTATTATGGTGCCAAAAAAAGATCGAATACATTCCTCCACTTGACATTCCCATTTCATTGTCAGGGACTTTTGGAGAGCCGAGGAGTACTCATTTTCACTCGGGTATCGATATCAAAACCCAAGGAAAGGAGGGATGGGATGTAAAAAGTATCTTCCCAGGAAATGTAAGCAGGATTAGAATCTCACTGGGAGGTTATGGAAAAACTTTATACATTGACCACCATAATCAAACCTCTACAGTCTATGCCCACCTCAAAAAATTTGCCCCCAAAATAGAAGCTTACATCAAATCATTACAATACGAAAAAGAGTCATACACGCTCCAGCAATTCCCCAAAAAAGGAGAGTTATCAATTAAAGCCGGGGAAATTATCGGTTATTCTGGAAACACAGGGAGTTCCTCTGGACCACATTTGCATTTTGAAATTAGAGAAACAAAAACTCAAAAGCCTCTGAATCCATTGCTGTTCAACATACCCATCGAAGACACTCAAAGACCTCAAATTCAAAAGTTATTTTTGTTTTATCCTAAAGAGGATATGATTTTAACTCATTATGAACAAGTTTCAATTAATAAATTAAATGACAGCACTTACCAAACACCTGTAGTTAATTCTTTGGGAAAAATGGGATTTGGGCTTCAAATGTTTGACCGACAGGATTTGAGTTATAGTAAAAATGGAATATACAGAGCAAAAGTATTCGTCAATGGAAAATCCATTGTTCATTTTCAGTTTGACCAACTGGATTTTTCAGATTCAGAAAAACTATTTATAAACATAGACTACCCTCACTTCAAAAAAGAAAAGAATAAAATCCAAAAATTATTTTTTCAGAATCAAAAACCACTGAGTTTTATGAAGTCAATGAGCGAAGAGGGACTTCTCAATGTTAAGTTGGGAAAATCCTATCAGGTCAGAGTTGTCATCGAAGACTTTTCAGGTAATGCATCTTACATCGAAATGATAATTAATGGGACTAAAAAGAAAATTGATTACAAAAGTTTGGAAGGGAAACTTATTGATCCCAAATTAGATTATAACTTCCCCATGAATGACAAAAAGGTCTATTTCCCTAAAAAAACTTTTTTTAAAAATGCAATCATACAAATTGAAGAAGGAAAAAACACCTTAAGTATCGGTCCAAATTTGTTTCCATTCAATAATCCTTATGAAATCCAGTTTAATTCAAATGAAGAAGATACACTAAAACAAAGGCAAACTTTTATTGCCAAAAAAACAGAAAAAAAAATATCTTTTATTCCAACCAGCCTCAATAAAGGACATTGGAAAACAAAGGTAAAAGACATGGGAAACTTCACCCTTGTAAGGGACTCTGTTTCCCCAAAAATTTCTCCGTCTAATTTTAAACCTAAACAATGGTTAAGCAAATTCAAGTATCTTAAACTAAACATTTCTGACGATCTTTCCGGAATCAAATCTTATCGAGGAACGATTAATGGTCAGTGGGTCCTATTTGAATACGAGCCCAAACGCAAGTTACTCACCTATGATTTCTCGGATAAAGTTTTTAAACAAACCCAGCACGATCTCGAATTGGAAGTGAAGGACAATGTTGGAAACAAATCGGTTTATAAAACAATATTTTATAGAAAATACAATCTGAATTAGACTATAATCAGTTTTGAAGCTCCGAAAGGCAATCAATGACATAATCGATCTCCTCTAAAGTATTGAAAGAAGAAAAAGAAAACCGTAATGAAGACTGTTTTTTTACTTCTTCGGGACGCTTTAGATTATCCAAAACATGAGACCCCAATGCTGCTCCTGACTGACAGGCACTTCCTTTAGAGCAAGCTATACCCTTTAGATCCAAATGAAAATCGAGTAGTTGGGCCTTAGAACCCACAAGAGGAAATGCTACATTCACCAAGGTGTAAGTGCTTTTCTCCAAGTTTTCAGATAATCCATTAAAATGTGCAGTTGGAAATAATTTTTTGATTTGGGCTATAAAGTATTTTTTTAATCCCAGAACATAAACCCTTTCCTTATCCAAATTTTCATAAGCCATTTCAATGGCTTTTTGCAAACCGATGATATTGTGAACAGATTCGGTTCCGGCTCTTTGTCCTCTTTCTTGTGGACCTCCCACAATAAAAGGATCTATTTTTGTATTTTTTCTTATAAAAGCAAAACCAATGCCTTTAGGTCCATGGAATTTATGAGCCGCAGCAGCCAGAAAATCGATTGGCTGAGATTTGAGATCAAATGCAAAATGGCCTATTCCTTGGACAGCATCGGTATGAAAATACGCTGCATTGGCCTTGCAAAGAGCTCCTATGAGGTCCAAATCAAGAATATTACCGATTTCGTTATTAATATGCATCAAACTGACCAATTTGATGGTGTCATCTGCCTCAAGTAGTTTTTTCAAATGACCTAGCTTTGGTGAACCATTTTCATCCAAATCAACATAACGAATGATCACACCCTCTTTCTCCAATTCATCCAAGGGGTGCAAAACCGCATGATGTTCCAAAACAGAAGATATTATAGTCTTTACTTTAAGATCTTTTACAGCACATCGCAGAATCATATTGTCTGATTCTGTTCCACCCGAGGTAAAAATAATCTCTTGTGGTTCACAGTTTAGGTGTTTTGCAACACTTTTACGAGCAGTTTCAATAATAGACTTTGCTGACCTGCCAAAACCATGGTTCGAGGAGGGGTTACCAAAAGTCGTTGTCATGCTTTGAGTCATCAAGTCAATGACCTCATTTCGAATAGGAGTAGTGGCCGCATTGTCAAAATATACTTTCATCGATCACTTTACATATTACAAACTGAAATTTATAGGTTAAGTTCGAATTTTTTGAGGGTTTCTGTAATAATTTTTATACAATCATAGAGCTGTGACTCGCTAATCACAAGTGGTGGGGCAAATCGAATAATATTGCCGTGGGTAGGTTTGGCCAAAAGACCATTGTCTCTAAGTTTCAAACAGATATTCCATGCAGTGTCACTCTCAGGGGTATCATTGATCACTATAGCGTTGAGCAAACCTTTTCCTCTTACAAGCTTTACAATTTTACTATCTGTGATATACAAATTCATTTCTTCTCTAAAAATATCTCCCAAATTTTTGGCATTAAGAGCAAGATTTTCGTCAATAACAACTTTTAATGCCTCAGTTGAAACAGCAGCAGAAAGTGGATTCCCACCAAAAGTTGAACCGTGCTCACCTGGCTTTAAACATAACATTATTGGATCGTCGCTCAATACAGCTGAAACAGGTAACACTCCCCCTGATAATGCTTTCCCTAAAACTAATATATCTGGACGAGCATTTTCGTAGTCAGTAGCAAGCATCTTTCCTGTTCTTCCAATTCCAGTCTGAATTTCGTCAGCTATCATTAAAACATTAAATTTGGTGCAAAGATTTCTTACTTGCTCCAAATACCCTTCTTTTGGCACAACCACACCAGCTTCACCTTGTATAGGCTCAAACATAAATGCAGCACAATTAGGATCACTTAATTTATTTTCTAGAGCATTTAAGTTATTGTATGGTATTATCTCATATCCAGGCATGTAAGGACCAAAACCATTATAAGACATTGGGTCAGTCGAACTTGAAATAGCTGCCAATGTTCTTCCCCAAAAATTTCCCTCTGGAAATATAATTTTTGCAGCATTTTTTTTTATTCCTTTTTTTTCGTAACCCCATTTTCTCGCCAATTTAACTGCTGTTTCTCCTGCTTCAACTCCAGAATTCATTGGTAAACATTTGTCATATGAAAATAAATCTGTCAAAAACTTTTCATAACCTCCAAGAATGTTGTTATAAAATGCTCTTGATGTTAGTGTTAATTTATTTGATTGTTCATTAAGAACTGAAATAATTTTTGGGTGGCAGTGTCCTTGGTTTACTGCTGAATAGGCAGATAAAAAATCATAATACTTTTTTCCATTTACATCCCAAAGAAATACACCTGAACCTCTCTCTAATACAACAGGAAGAGGTTTATAGTTATGTGCACCATACTTAGCTTCTAAATCAAAGTAGTAATTCTGTAGAGTCTTTTCTGTAGTATTCATCGTCAATTTTCAATGGTAGTTAATGATTCCGAAAAAAATCAATACAAAAATAAGAATATAATTACACTTATTATGGCTCGAAGAGCGTCGATGAACCAAAATCAAATTCTTGAAAATGGTTTGCCATTTTTATGTGAGACAGGTAAAAAAACAATCCTATTTTTGTAAAATGGCAAAAAAATTTACTCCTGAGCGATACTTCAACTTAGAAGTAGTTGACATTACAGCTCGCGGTAAGGGTGTTGTAAAATCTGAGGAAGGTAAAGTTATATTTGTTTCTGGAGTAGTACCTGGGGACAAGATCAGCGTAGAAACCTATAAAAAAAGAAGAGGATATTTTGAGGCTAATCTTATTGAAATTCAAAAATCTTCATTATATCGCGTTATTCCTCCATGCGAGCATTTTGGGGTTTGCGGAGGGTGCAAATGGCAAAATATGAGCTACGAGGCTCAATTACGCTTCAAACAAAATAAAATCTTCCATAACCTGGAAAACCTATCTGGTATGATCTTGCCAAAAATTGATGAAATATATGCGGCTCCCAAACCCTATTTTTACAGAAATAAAATGGAATATGCCTTTTCTGACCAACGCTGGCTAACTTCCGAGGAAGTTGCCAACAAGTCTCTTTCAATAGAAAAAAAAGGATTAGGTTTTCACAAAGCCGGGATGTGGGACAAAGTAGTTGATATCAATAGATGTCATTTACAACCCGAACCAGCCAATGAGATAAGAAACACCATAAAAGCCTTTGCCCTAGAAAATGGACTTGATTTTTTTAACCCAAAAAAACAAAAAGGTTTTCTAAGAAGCCTCATGATTCGAAACTCTAACCGTGGAGAGTTTATGGTTTTATTACAGTTTTTTAAAGAAAATAAACCTAAACGGGAAGGCTTATTAAAACACTTAAAAAAGCATTTTGACATTGCCTCATTGCTCTATTGTATTAACAATAAAGCCAATGATACTTTATACGACCAAGAAATCATTTGTTATAGTGGTAAAACCTACATAAGGGAGGAAATGGAAGGCTTAAGCTTTAAAATTAATGCTAAATCCTTTTTTCAAACCAATACCGAACAAGCCTATGAGCTCTATAAAATCGCCCGAGACTTTGCTGGGCTCAAGGGCAAGGATTTAGTTTACGATTTGTATACCGGTACAGGAACTATTGCCCAGTTTATTGCCAAAGATTGTGCCAAGGTGGTTGGGGTTGAATCCATACCGGAGGCAATAGAGGCTGCTCGAACCAATGCTGATGAAAATGGAATCAAAAACACTTTTTTTGAGGTTGGTGATATGCGAGATGTTTTTAATCAGGATTTTATCAATCGACATGGAAAAGCCAATGTGGTCATTACTGATCCTCCCCGCAATGGAATGCATCCTGATGTTGTAAAACAGTTACTTTTTCTTAAACCTGAAAAAATCGTTTATGTCAGTTGTAATCCCACCACTCAAGCAAGAGATTTATTTTTGATGAGAGACCAATACAGGCTGGTTAAATCTAAAGCCGTTGATATGTTTCCCCAAACCCAACATGTCGAAAATGTCGTACTTTTGGAAAAGATATAAGCCAATGACCCCCCGAAGTTTAATTTTCCTAATAGTGCTGATTTTGTTTTCCTGTGAGAAGGATGATGTATCTTCAAATCTAGGAGCAGAAGCTGAAAAT
>JAYPMF010000101.1:0-624 GCA_038129785.1 Flavobacteriaceae bacterium | reverse complement strand
TTTTCTTGTGAGAAGGATGACATCTGCCTGGAAGGAACACCTGCTACCCCAAGAATGATCATTCTATTCAAGGATCATGAAAACCCTCAAATCAAAAAAAGTGTGAGTGAACTTTTGATAAGAGGGTTGGGAAGAGAGGACAGCTTAACAGTCTATTCAGGGGACTCCATTGCAATTCCCTTGAAGAACAATTATGAATTTACCCAATATGAATTTATCTTGAACGCGTCCTCCCCAACCCTAAGCGACTCACTACAAATCAATCACCAACAGTTTGACACTTATATCAATCGAGCCTGTGGATATAAATCTAACTTTGTCTTAGAAAACCCTTTCTACTTTCAACTCACTCAAGGTAAGGGATGGATAAAAAGTATTATAAAAATAAGAGATACCCTATCGGATGAAAAAAGTTCACATCTGGCTGTTTATCATTAATCTGATTACACCCCTTTGTTCGACTACTGCCCAAGAGCTTGTTCAGGAGGTAGAAGAGGCCGTAGAAGAGGAGGTGATTGATACCCTAAACAAAAGAGAAAAAAAAACCTATACCATTCGCTTTGGTATAGATCTTTCAAAACCTTTAATGGCACAGTTGGATAAAGACTATTTCGGCTTGGAATT
>JAYPMF010000100.1:0-6631 GCA_038129785.1 Flavobacteriaceae bacterium | reverse complement strand
TAGGAGCTACCGTAGCATTCATTTTTGGTGTCCTTATTGAATTTTCCCAACATTATTTTACCCTCGATCGCGATGGTAAAATATTTGATGCTTTTGCAAATGGTTTGGGAGTACTATTTCAAGTGATTTTGATCAAAAGCTTTCCAGATTTTTTTTATCACAATACAAAAAAATGATATCACAAATTAAATTTCATAAAGTATTATTAAAAAAAAAATTTCCCCTAGCCATCAGTCGTGGTGTAAAAGGAGATTCATATAATCTTTTCTTATCCTATGAAAAAGACGGATTAATTGGATGGGGAGAAGCTGCTCCCGGTAAAAATGAAAATGCTGAAACAGTTGAAGAAATTCAGAATCAGCTCGATACTTTTCTTAAGCAAGGGATCGAATCCAAAACTACTGAAGAACTAAACCAAAGAGCAAAACAAATGGGAATAGCTCCTTGTGCCTATGCGGCACTAGATATCTCACTTTGGGACTGGAAAGCCAAAAAAGCTAAATTGCCTTTACATCAACTTTTAGGTTTTCCACAACCCACTGTTCCCACTTCACTTACGCTTGGGATCATTCCCCCAGAGCAGGTCCAAGAAAGAGTCCAATTAATGTTCAAAAACTCCTCTGCAAAAGCATTAAAGATTAAACTTGGCTCTCCACAGGGAATCGAAGCTGATCAACAAATGTTTTCGAAAGTACTTGAAAGCGTCAAAAAATATCAGCTCAAAATTAGAGTGGATGCTAATGGGGGTTGGTCCACAAAAGAAGCTATCTTCATGATGAAATGGTTGGCCCAAAGGGGGGTAGAATACATCGAACAACCCTTGGAGGAAGGGGAAGAATCCGAGCTTCAATACATCTATTCTAATCGTCCACTGCCAATCTACATTGACGAATCTTGCAGATATGCTGATAATGTTGGTAAATGGGCAAACTATATCGATGGTATTAACATGAAATTGATGAAATGTGGTGGAATCACTGAAGCCCTGCTAATTATTAGCAATGCTAAAAAATATAAACTTAAAACAATGATTGGTTGTATGAGTGAATCTTCAATTTCTATTGCTGCTGCGGCCGCTCTTTCAGGAGGAATTGATCAAATAGATCTGGATTCTCAATATAATTTGGTACCCGACCCTGCTCTGGGGATACAATTGATCAACGGTGTCACTACTCCAGATTTTGTTCCTGGACATGGCGCAAAACTAAAACCTGAATACCATGCTTAAACCTAATCAAAAAGTAGCGATATATATGGAAGGTTTTATCCATAGTGACTATGGTAAAATGGGGTTGGGTGTTGCACGTTATCTTCAAAATCGTATTGTAGGAATCATCGATTCCAAACATGCAGGAAGTAATATTAACAAGGAACACCCCCTCGAAAGAGACATCCCTATATATGAAAAATTAGATGAAGTAATTGACCAAGGAGCTGAAGTGCTTATATTAGGTATTGCTCCTTCAGGAGGAAAAATCCCCAATTCGTGGCTTCCCATTATCAAAGAGTCCTTAAGTCTGGGCTTGAGTATTATTAATGGTCTCCATGAAAGTATTTCATATAGATTCACTGAGCAAATTCAAAATTCTAACCAATGGATATGGGATGTTAGAGTCCCTCAATTTACCCCTCAAATTGCATCAGGTCGTGCAGTACATTTGACCAATAAACGTCTTTTAATGATTGGAACTGACATGGCTTGTGGTAAAATGACCGCCGGTCTTGAAATTTATCGTTGGACCCAACAAAAAAATATTGATGCTGCTTTTATCGCTACAGGACAAATTGGTATAACATTAATGGGAAGTGGTATTCCATTAGATGCACTTAAAGTAGATCACGCTTGTGGTGCAGTAGAACAAATGGTTATGAGTCATAAAGACAAATCTTTGATTGTGATCGAAGGACAAGGATCTATATTACATCCAGGTAGTACCGCTACTCTTCCCTTGATGCGGGGTAGTTGTCCTACCCATATGATTCTTTGTCATCGAGCTGACAAAACCCATTTGAGAAAACCAGATACTGTCAAAATTCCCGCTTTAAAGGATTTTATTACTTTGAATGAAGCAGTTGCCTCTGTTGCTGGCACCTATGGAAATCCAAAAGTGATAGGAGTAGCGGTCAACACGGCTAAATTGTCTGAATCAGAAGCCCAACAGTACATTTTCAATTTAGAAAGCAAGTTGAAAGTTCCTGTTACAGATGTTATTCGATATGGTGTAGAGAAAATAGTCAAGGATTTTATATAAACTATTTACAGTGATAATCCGCTGCTCGGGTAGCGATTTGGTTGTCAGGTTTTACATTTACCTTGTATCCCAAAGAATTGGCCCAACCTTTGGTGGCTGAGATTAATTTATTGGATTTAAAACTCTCATCGCTGTTGTAATCCATATCAATCTCAACCCGAACACTCACTTGATGGGTAAGCCACTCGGCAACATCAATACTTATTTCTGCCTCATGCCATAAACGTTTCCACATATCCGAAATCAAAACTTCCTGCTTTTTACTAAGGATATAGTGTACTCCCCTACTTCCATAACGGTAAGCAATCACCGTTGCATATTTTGTCGATTTGCCAACATTTTGAGAATCAGACCCAATGTGGATTTGTACGTTAGGGTACTTTTTAAGAATATCAAGAGTATGCTCAATGGGGTCTCATCGTTGGCCAAAAATGTCTTTGAATATCCTCATAAATAAAAACTAAGATAGGGAAGCTATATAAAAAAATGGTTTTATTTTTGAGATAAGAATATGCTTTACGAAACAATCTTTAATCTTTTCAATTCGGGAATCCTGCTTTTTTGGTTGCTGCTTTTGGTGTTTCCGAATAAGGGTTTCACTCAGAAAGTTATGGCTTTTCCATGGATTCCTCTGGTCATATCCGTAGGCTATATATATTTTCTGAGTACCACTAATGGAACCTTTCCATCCGATTTTTCCTCCCTTACCAGTTTAACCAAAATGTTTCAAAATGCTGAACCACGTGGTGTGGCTGCAGGATGGTTACACTATTTGGCTTTCGATTTTTGGGTGGGTTGTTGGATGCTCAAAAATAGTCAGAAAAAAAATGTGAAACACCTATGGATGATATTGCCTTTACTCTCTACTTTGATGTTGGGCCCAGTTGGAATTTTACTTTATAGCTTGGTACTTTTGACCCAAAAAAAATTATTTACTAAATCCATATGAGCAATTCCTTTTTCTTGCTTTCTTTAGCTTTAGGAGTGGCAACTGGTGCCTTAGGAGGCTACATCTCCGAAAAAAAGGGAAGAACCCAACGCTTCGGGTTTATCATTGGCTTTCTTTTTGGTTTATTTGGTGTCGTCGGGTTGATGCTAATGAAAAACAATGTCAACCCAAAAGATAAGCCCACAGATAGAACATAAAAAATATTATTCCAAATACTCTTTTTTACTCCAGAAAGTGAATTTAAAGAGCTCCTTTTATTTGTATGCTGCAAAAAACAATACTGCTTTTCCCATTAACACTTTTGCACTAACTTAATTGATTTCAGGGATTTCTTTGAGTTTAATAATACAATATCAAATAGAAAAAAAATTAAAGAGAATATTCCCTATAAAATTACTCCCACCCAATATCAAAGGATATGCGACAAATAGCCAAAGGGCGTCTTTAAAATTTAAAGCACTTCCATTACCTAATTGGTTTAAAAAGTCATACCATGTCTTTAGTCCCAATTGAGTGGCTAAATAGTTAGCCATGATGGCTACGATCAAAATCATCAATCCTATAAAATATAACTTAATCAATTCCATAAATTCATTTAATTTGTATGTAAGCTCTTAGAAATGAAATTCAAAACGCTCATCAAAATTATTCTTTTACTCTTATCATTGGGGTGTTTTTATGTGGTTTATCTAATGTACTCTAAATTGTCTTTTATCGATACGCCCTATCTTTATGGGGGGATAGGGCTTTTGACGATTGGACTTTTGATTCACTTCAAAAAATAACTCTATTCTTTAATAAGAATATAAGTTGCCCTCACTCCAGTAGCTAAATTCCACTGGTTGGCAGCTGTCATATCACCATTTTCGTCATATACCCTTACCTCTGCAGTGTTGGGGCCCGAAGAACCTTGATTGAGTGCTACAAAATCAATTTTGTTAAAACCGGGAACCAATTCAATAGTCAAGCCAACAAATCGCTCCACTAATAAAACGTTTGGTTGAATCACCTTATCGTTGTGAAGAATTCTTACTCGATCCCCATCAGGGTATTCGTGGTCTCTGAATATAATTCTGGCTTTGTCTCCTCCAATCCTATAATCACCCATGTATTGGTTCGTTCTAAATTTGTTGGGATCTTTCCCAGCTTCAATCCCTTTTCCTTTGAGTTTTGAAAGATAAATGTCTCCGGCATTTAGAAATTTTTCCTGTTCTTCCATATTTATCTTAGAGCCTTTATCATCATCTAGTTTAGGATCGGTCATATCCAAAGGTTTCTTCAAAAAATCACCTCTCAAAAAAGGGCTATCCTCAGCGGGAGGCTGATAAAGGGAATTATCACCATCGTTTGGTGGAAAACTAAAAGAGGAGTTGTTATTTTCGATTTGCGAAAATGCAAACTCAAAGCACAATATCAAGCCAACCCAAATGGATGTTGAAAGAAACCGAATCTGGGTTCCACTTAGAGCGTTGTGAAATGAATTAAAAAAATAATTCAAGCACATAAAAGCAATTTTTTATACAAACCTATTAAAAATACACAACAGAGGTATTGTTTAACAATATTTTATCAGTGTTTATAGATTAATGGTTAATTTGGTTGTTTAAATAATATAAAATGAATTTAGTAGGAATCGATTGGGCAATTATAATTAGTTTTTTTTCAATCTCCCTATTTATAGGGATTTGGGTTTCTAAAAGGGCAGGATCATCCAGCGGCGAATTTTTTCTTTCTGGGCGTAACATGCCATGGTGGTTATTGGGGGTATCTATGGTAGCTACCACTTTTTCAACTGACACCCCCAATTTGGTAACGGATATTGTCCGAAACAACGGAGTTTCGGGAAACTGGGTCTGGTGGGCCTTCCTGATTACCGGATTGCTTACAGTATTTGTTTATGCCAAATTATGGCGTAAGTCGAACGTAAAGACTGATATTGAATTTTATGAATTCCGCTATGGTGGCAAGCCTGCGAGCTTTCTTAGAAAATTTAGAGCACTCTATTTGGGGGTACTATTCAATGTGATCACCATGTCCTCTGTAACCCTGGCAGCAATAAAGATCGGGGGAATCATGCTGGGCTTAGAGCCCTGGCAGACTGTTGTCAGCGCAGGTTTGGTAACAGTTGCTTTCAGTGCACTGGGAGGCTTTAGAGGGGTACTTTACACTGATCTTTTATTGTTTGTAGTTGCCATGGCAGGATCTATTGGCGCAGCCTACTACCTTGTCAATCTTCCTGAAGTAGGAGGAATGAATGCGCTTTTAAACCACGAGAACGTTAATGATAAATTATCTATACTTCCTGATTTTTCAAACGCAAACGCATTAATCACACTATTAATTATTCCTTTGGCAGTGCAATGGTGGAGTTCCTGGTATCCAGGTGCAGAACCTGGAGGTGGGGGATACATCGCCCAGCGGATGTTGGCTTCCAAAGATGAAAATCACGCTATTGGAGCCACATTCTTCTTCAACATCATGCACTACGCATTGCGTCCCTGGCCATGGATCTTAGTCGCCTTGGCCTCTTTGGTGGTTTTTCCTGATCTAGCAAGTATTAAAGAAGCCTTTCCTAATATCGCTGATGATAAATTGGGACACGACTTGGCCTATTCTGCAATGCTCGTGAAACTACCTCCTGGGCTGATAGGTTTAGTTTTGGCCTCCCTGATTGCTGCCTATATGAGTACTATTTCGACTCAACTCAACTGGGGTTCCTCTTATCTGGTTTACGATTTCTATCAAAATCAAATAAATCCAAATGCATCCGAGAAAAGGTTAGTTGCTGTTGGAAGATTGTGTACCATTGGGCTGATGATCTTCAGTGCACTATTGGCATTGCTATTACAAAGTGCCTTACAAATTTTTGACATTCTCCTCACCTTTGGTGCTGGAACTGGTCTTATTTTTATTTTGAGATGGTTTTGGTGGCGAATCAATGCATGGAGTGAGATCTCCTCACTGTTTGCTTCTGGAATTTTATCCATCTTACTAAAAACCACCAGTCTTGGCTACTATTTGTTCGCACCCGAATCGGGACTTTTTGATTCCTGGTTCCAATACCCTTTTGTGGTATTGGTGACCTCTGCCATCTGGATTACGGTGACCTATTTAACCCCTGCTGAAGACAAATCTGTACTCCAAACTTTTTATCAAAAAATCCAACCCGGTGGCCCCGGTTGGAAAAAAGTCATTGATGAAGCAGAAAAAGAAAACATCAATATCACCGATGACAGTCAGGGGTGGAGTGTCCCTTCAGGAATTACTGCCATGTTGCTGGGTTGTGTAATGATCTACGCTGCCATGTTTGCAACTGGGTATTGGATATATGGGGATTATATACGAGCGAGCATAATCACAACGATCTCTGCAGTTTTTGCAGCCTTATTGGTACGAACTTGGAAAAAAGTCAGGGTTAAGGTGATTTGAA
>JAYPMF010000099.1:0-6637 GCA_038129785.1 Flavobacteriaceae bacterium | reverse complement strand
GGCTGATGAACTCGTCGGTGGCCATTTTAAAGAGCAGGCTTTTGATATTGCCCGAAGCAATCTCTATTTTTTTAGTCCAAACTTTCATGAATACATTTTGAGCAATGTCTAAAGACAAGTCCTGATCGCCCGATCGGAAGATGAGGTAACGTCTGAGGTCGTCAAAGTGCGTATCATAAATCATTTTAAAATCTTTAGCCGTCAACTTTTAACTCCTTAAATCCAATCCCTAAGATAAGTTTTATCGAAGGAATTGGACTGTAATATTTAAAGATAATTAGTAACAGAACCTATTTCTTTTTATTTTTCTTTTTCAATAAGTTTTTAAAGCGGTCTTTCCTTTTGATATATTTCAAATCCACCGTTTCAACCTCTCCATCTTTTGAAATTTCTACAAGTGTATCACAGGTTCCGTCTCCAAAATCGGTTGAAATTATTTGCCCCCCATCGTCGGTGACCTTAATTCCTTCTACCGGGACTTTCCCTTTTTTTCTTTGTCCTTCACCAAAACAGTCGTAAATAAATTTGATAGGAGTAGTTATTTCCATAGAAAAGTTGACCCCTTCGGTACTAACTCCGGATTTGCTGCCAGTGAGTGTGCTGTATTGCTTCTGGTCATTTTCTACGTGAGTGTACCGGGTCATTTCAGCACTTTTGGTTTTAAAAGTACCGTCTTCGTAAATCATTTTTCCATCGGTCATAGTTGTTCGCGTAGTTTTACTACCGTTTTCATCTATGGATATGATTTCGGTTCTTCGGGTTCCTTCTATTTTTACCCCATTAAGATAAAAATCATCATAGGTGACTTGTCTATAACTACCTGCCTCTCCTTGGGTTTCTGAGTAGCTTACAATCATGGTTCCACTCCGGGTCTGGCCTCGTTTTCCCTCACAATCTTCCAAAAAAGTGATGGTCTTGGTGTTGCTCTCTTCATCTACAACAACGCTTGCACAGTCTCCATACTTATCCCCTTTAAATCTTTTAAGATCTTTGGCAGAATCTGCATCAGCAGATCTAGCACTCATAACATTAGTACTCAAATTAAAACTTTCTGATACTAAGTCATCGATATCCTCCTCAAAGGCAATGGAATTTATAGTTTCCAGAACAGTAGTCGTGCTTAAGTTTTCTGAGAAACCACTTACTCCATCTTCAGAGCAGGAAGTGATCAAGCCAAAGCTAAATACGAATAAAACTAATTTTTTCATTTTCATAGCAATTTTTTTTAATTACATCTATAACCCGTTTTAGAAATTATATACCCTACTTTTTTTTTAAAAAATTATTTTTGGTGAAATATAAGATTCGTCGATTCCCCTATAACCTGTTGACATAAGACCAGTAAGTCATATATTTGCTTACGAAAGTTTATTATGAATTTCCGTCTTCAAGAATACAAAGCCCTTTTTTACCGCATTTTTTTAATTTACCTCTGTTATTTCTTTTGCAGGGTTCTATTTGTTTATTTTAACAACGACTTAGTTCAAGTGAAATCGTTTTCCCAACTGGCGGAATTGTGCTATTACGGACTTCGTTTTGATAATGTCGCCATTGTTTACTCCAATATGATTTTTATCCTGATGTCTATCATTCCATGGAAAAAAACGACCTACCCATTATATCAAAAAGTTGTTTTTTGGGTTTATTGGCTTTGCAATGCGTTTTTTCTGTCCCTTAACTTTATAGACTTTGCTTATTATCGGTTCAATCAAAACCGATTGATGAATAATTTTTTGGAGGTGATTGAGTTTGAAACCAACAAAACCGGTTTGCTTCTACATTTTGCTTGGGTTTATTTGCACCTCAT
This sequence comes from Flavobacteriaceae bacterium, assembly GCA_038129785.1. Taxonomy (GTDB): domain Bacteria; phylum Bacteroidota; class Bacteroidia; order Flavobacteriales; family Flavobacteriaceae; genus UBA8316. Next base: position 4,830 of record JAYPMF010000099.1, on the reverse strand, counting down.
CATTATATTTATCGTATTGCTCTCTCTTCTGGCTTTAGCCTACAAAAAGGTAAAGATCAATCCGCTTGATATGATTGATAATTATTGGAGCTATGGATTCAGCTCCATTGTTTTATTTTTTGGAAGTATTGCATTATTTGTTTTGGGGGCTCGTGGGGGTGATTTCAAAAAAAGTACCCGTCCTATCACGCTGATAGATGCTATGGACAATGTTAAAACTCCACAGCAGGCTGACGTAGTCCTCAGCAGCACCTTTACACTTCTAAAGACATTAGGACAAGACAATTTTAAAAAATCCAAAGACCGCTACACCGATCTTGAAGTTGAAAAGGAACTGAACACAATGAAACTATATCCCCCTTTGGGAAGATTTGAAAAAAAGCCCAATGTAGTAATCTTTATTTTGGAAAGTATGGGAAGAGAGTATTGGGGAGCTTTAAATCAACCTTACAACATTCCTGACTTTGAAAGTTATACTCCATTTTTAGATTCACTGGCTCAACACAGCTTAATCTTTCCAAATGGTTTTGCCACCAGCAGAAAATCAATTCATGGTATGCCCTCCATTTTGGCTGGTATTCCCTCTTTTGAAACCTCATACGCCTCTTCACTTTATTCCAGACAAAAGGTAAGTTCTGTGGTTTCGTTCGCCAACGAAATGGGGTATCATACTTCTTTTTTTCACGGAGCCGCAAACGGATCCATGGGACTTTTGGGCTTTGCCAATACCCTGGGTTTTGAGCGTTATTACGGCAGAAATGAATTTAACAATGATAAGGAGTTTGACGGATCTTGGGGCATTTGGGATGAACCATTCTTAAGCTATATGAAATCGGTTTTAGACCAACAAAAAACTCCCTTCCTCAGCAGTGTTTTCACGATCACCTCACACGAACCATATGTGATACCAAAAGCATACGATGGAAAATTTGACAAAGGCCATGTCCCCATGCACCAATGTGTGGGATATACCGACTATGCACTGCGTCAATTTTTTAAAGAATGTAGTAAATCTCCTTGGTTTGGGAATACCATATTCTTATTCACAGCAGATCATAGCAATCAATCCTATTTTCCTTTTTATGAAAAAACCGTCAATCGGTTTGCCAATCCTTTGATGATCTTCAAACATGACAGCAAGCTTAAAGGGGTTGATATGAGACTGGCCAGCCACATGGACATTCTACCAACTGTTGCTGACCTGATAGACTACCCAAAACCATTTAAAAGCTGGGGAAGAAGTTTGTTGTCCAACCAAGATCACCATCCGTTTGTAATTAATTATTTTAGCGGAGGAAGTTATTTTATTATGGATGAAAATTTTATCTGTATACACAATGGAAACAAAGCCATTGGCTTTTATGAGCTGGAAGATAAAAACATGGAAAATAATCTTATACAGAACAAAACCCAGCAGATGATTGAACTGGAAAAGAAATGTAGTATGTTTCTTGAAGATTATTTTGAAACCCTAATGTCGGGGCGAAAAAAGTAGACAAACCTCAAACCTATGAAGGTATATTTCATTGTCAAGCCTCTAGGGGGATACAAACTGAAACAATTGCGCAAGTCTCTGGAGAAAACTTTTGATAACAAAAAGGATTCTTTCTGTATTTTCAGCTCTATGAAAAAGGGACATTCAATCGCTCTAACCGAAAAAGCAATTGATGAAAAGGCAGATGTGGTGGTAGCATGTGGTGGAGATGGAACAATCAATGAAGTGGCTCAAGGATTGGTCGAGACTCAGATTCCTTTGGGTATTATACCCTTAGGATCTGGAAATGGTATCGCCCGTCATTTTAAAATTCCACTAGAAATTTCAAAATCAGTCCAAGTCATCAAAAAAAATAAGCTTGCCAAAATGGACGTGGGAGTGGTCAATGGGCATTACTTTTTTGGAAATATGGGTTGCGCTTTGGAATCTCATTTTATTAGGAGTTACCAAAAGAACCAAAGACACGGTATTTGGGCCTATGTCATTGCCTTTTTTGATGCCTTGGTAAGTTTTAAGCATCAGAAAATTCAAGTTGAATACCTTGATAATGTGAGAGAAATCAGCCCCTTTATTCTTCTCGTTTCCAACGCCAATCAACAGGGATATGATTTCTCACTAACTCCCCAAGCCCAGAGTGATGACGGACTATTGGACTTATTTTGGATGGAAAAATCAAATGTTTTTAATAAAATCAAGTTTTTTCTCTACGCACTTTTGAAAAAGAAATTAATGGGAAAAAGATTTGATTTAATCAGTCTCTCAACATTGAAAATAAGGCTTTTAGATCAAGATGATTTTTGTGTACAAATTGACGGAGAAAATCTGCCTATATTTTCAAATTATATGGAGATCAAAGTTCTACCCAAAAAACTAAATGTGATTGTTCCTTAACATCGTCTAAAAATTTTAACTTTAACTAAATCCTAGCTGTCAGCTTTGAAAAAAACAATTACAAAGACTGTTTTAATTTTAAATTCACTGATGGGAATTAAACTCCTATTATTTTTCCTTTTTCTTTCTTGTGGAAATGATTCTGACCAAGAATTCAAATCATGGTCGATATACAGTGGCGATGCTTCTGGGTCTAAATACTCCAATTTATCTGAGGTAAATAAAACTAATATTGGACAACTTAAATTAATTTGGGAGCTTGAAATTTATGATAAAAATGAAAATCACAGAGATGGGATACAATGCAACCCCATCATAATAGGCGATCAAATGTATGTTATCGGCCCCAACATGAAGGTTCACGCCATCAATGCTGCTAATGGCAATTTAAATTGGAGCTTTAATCCATTTCCAGAAGAAAAATACTCAGGAAATTCTAGGGGTGTTACTTATTTCGATGATGGAAAAAATGGAAGGCTCTATTTTGTTGCAGCCTCTTTTCTCTATTGCATTGATGCCCTTTCAGGAAAATCCGTTGACTCATTTGGTGAAGGGGGAAAAATATCACTCAAAAAGGGCTTTGGACCCGAGGCTGAACAATTATTTATTACAGCCTCTACTCCTGGAATAGTTTACAAAAATTTACTGATAATGGGATCCAGGGTTTTGGACGGTGCCAACCAAAAAACCATGCCAGGAAACATCAGAGCATTCAACCTTTACTCAGGGGCGATAGAATGGGAATTTCGAACCATCCCACGTCCAGGTGAGGTGGGTTATGACACATGGCCCAAGGAAGCTTGGCAAAACGAATTTATTTCGGTCAACAGCTGGAGTGGGTTTACTTTGGATCAAGAAAACGAAATGGTATTTTTTGGGACGGGATCCCCCTCATACGACCATTGGGGAGGCAACCGTATTGGCGATAATCTTTTTGGGAATTGTATTTTGGCTCTTAATGCCAATACTGGAGAGAGGATATGGCATTTTCAGACCGTTCATCACGACTTGTGGGATTATGACATTCCATGTCCTCCCAATTTGGTTAGGGTAAAATCCAATGGAAAATTGGTTGAGGCCATTGCGCAACCCACCAAAACAGGACAGCTTTTTGTCTTGGATCGCTTTACGGGAGCACCAATTCATCCCATTAATGAGGTGGCAGTTCCCCCCAGTGATATTCCCGGAGAAATGGCATCAAAAACACAACCCTTTACAAAACCAGAGCTGATTTATGGAAAGATAACCATTAATGAAAATACTTTAAACCAAATAGAGGGATTCGAAAATAAATCAATCAAAGATTCCTTGCAAAGTATGATCTTCGGGCAACTCTATTTGCCCCCTGCTGTAAAACCCACAATGGTATTTCCCCAATTCAATGGTGGAACAGACTGGGGAGGAGCTGCTTATGACCCCTTCAACAGATCCCTCTATGTCAATACAAGCAATGAACCGGAATGGTTTGCGATGTTGAACTTGTTGGAAAACCAAAAAATATCTTCCTACAATTATGGTAAACAACTCTTCAAATCGAATTGTAATGTATGTCACAACTCCATCCAAAACAATATAATGGGTTCCCTCGGGTTAAACCAGCGAAAACACATCAAAACCACACTGATTAATGGAAAAGGGGCAATGCCCGCATTCTCCCATTTTGATGCTAAAGCAGTTGATGCTTTATCCGACTATATCGTTGATTCTGGAAAAGATAAAGTCATTGAAATCGACAATGACGAAAAGATCTTTGAAATTCCATGGGTGGCCAATGGACACCCCGAATTAAAAACCAAAAATGGATATCCAATCAATGAAACTCCTTGGGGAACCTTATCAAAGATAGATTTGGATGCTGGAAAAATCAATTGGCAAATTCCACTGGGCACCTATCCAGAGTTGGAAAAAATGGGGCATTCACCCACGGGAACCTTCAATATGGGCGGGCCAATAGTTACTGCAGGAGGTTTGATTTTTATAGGTGCTACCATGGATGAGCGTTTTCGTGCTTTTGACCAATCCAATGGAAAACTCCTATGGGAATTCCAATTAGACGCCGGGGGGTATGCCACTCCAGCAACCTATCAAGTAAATGGAAAACAATACATCGTCATCGCAGGGGGAGGAAGTGGAAAGCCAGGGACCAAAGCTGGAAATAAAATTTATTGCTTCGGAATTTAGTCATTATCAAAAAACACATGGGAAAAAAAAAGCTCTCCGAAATACTGGAAAGCTTCTCATCAGTTGCTAATTCATTGGTTTCCCAATTTTAACAACACACAACATTTTTATAATTATAGACCCAAGGGTCGGTTTTTCAAATATAAAACAAAGGTAAGTAATTTTAGTTACACCTATACTTTTAAAGTTTTTTATTCAGAAATAACCGTTTCCATTATGAGTTAAATTTGATACATTTAAGGCAATGAAGCACAAAATTGTAT
>JAYPMF010000098.1:0-6684 GCA_038129785.1 Flavobacteriaceae bacterium | reverse complement strand
TTATTCCAGTCATTCATTTTTAGTAGTGATTTAACCTTAGTAGCTTCCTTAGGATATCCTTTTTTTGGAATGTAGGGAGAACAAGTCATATCTCTTTTTAATGAACCTGACACACCTATTTGAATTTGAGGATTTAAATGGTCACTGCCTCTCATAAAAATCCCAGAGTCTATATTGCCCTCAATAAATTTAAAATCAAGACTAATTCTAAAGTTTTCAAAAGAATTCCTTGTCCATAGTGTCGAACCTATTTCATCTGGGCCATTTTTTACTTTCAAAAGATTATCTTCAACAGACCACCATATGTTATCATTCAGATCAATTTCCTTAACAATTACACCATCAGCCTCTCCTCTTCTAGATTTTAAAACCCATTGAGAAAGATCTGATCCATCGAAATAAGTCTCATATTTGTTATTAACTAATGAAAATTTACTAATGTCATTTGGGTTAAGAACTGAACCATTATGTACTAACATTCTGTAATGAAAGGTTACTGACTCTCCATTTTGCAAAGAAAAATTAAGAGTTTCTTTCCCTTTTGAAAAAACTTCTTGACCCAAGGGGTTAGCCGAGAAAAGGCCGTAGTCTCTGGCATGCCAATAGGTGGGATAGCCCACATTGCTGGGGTTGTCCATGATGGTAATCGATACGGGTTCTTCTTTTATTGTACTGTAGAGTTTTACCCATTCGGCACGGGTTCCCCAAACGTCATTTCCTTTCAATCCTTCACTGCTTAGGTAATTTCCATTTACTCCGGTGTTGTCCAATACTTTTACCTCTGTAGGATTGCCTTGTGCATCGACAAAAATGGCCGGTTTTTTAGCAGGTAATTCCATGGCGCGAGTAACTCGCACGCCAAAAACGCCTTCTTTATTGTCTTTGAAGGAAATATCTTCCAATGCAGTAAGTGTTGTGTATCGATCAACGATTCTGGTGTTTCCCTCTTGCGAGAATTTAAAAACGGTAGTTTCGTCTAGCAAGGATTTACCTGCAGTACTTTGCCAGCTGCTTTTGGCAGTTAGGCTTCCTTGTTCTTGATTTATTTTAATAATTTCACTGTGTACAATCTTACCATAATTCTCTAGTTTTTCCTCAGGAATAGCATCTGAGTTATTCCAAAAATCCAGTCCATTAACATCCCCGTAGTTGAACCAATGTCCCATATGATGGGGGTGATCAACACGTTCTCCTGGTTGAGGGTCAATGGGAAAACCTCTTGTAAGTTTTTTTCCACTAGCTGTAATCAAAGGAAAAAGAACGGGTTTGGGAAGTGAAGCCTGATAATGGTAACTGGTAAATAGACTACCATTTAGTTGTACGTCAACTTTTTGGTTTGCTGTATCGTTTACAAAAACAACAGAAGTAGATTCAACTCCCGTAGTTTTAGGTTGTCCTTTGCATGAATTCATTGCGACGGCAAGGATTATCATTAAAGTAATAGCCCTAATCATAATATTATTATTAGTATTTGAATACTTTTCCACCAGCCAGTACTTCTTGATTTTTTTCATCAAAAGTGGCTTTAAGCCCGGTTCTCATTGATGCTGTAGTCATGATATTGGCAATTGAGTGGTTGTATCCAGCTTCAACTGGTGCATTGGTTTTTTCTCTTGAACGTATACATTCCAGCCAATTTAGCATATGATTAGAAGTCATATTGTCAACTCCTGTATTGGCAGAAGTGACTACTTTTGTATCGATATTGGACAAAGAAAACTCTTTCAGTAGATTAGGTTCCATGTTCATTGAACTGGAATGACGTTTTCTCAGCCCACCATTGGGAGTTACTTTATTAGTCTTCATGTTTAGTTCACCTCCATTCGAGTAATATATTTCTTTGGTTCCTCCTGCAGAGTTAGTAAAGCGGGAAGAATATACAACTTGAAACCCAGACGTCGGATCATTTAATGGACCATAATCAAATACAGCCGTCATGGTATCAAAGTTGGTTCGACCGTCTTTCCAAAGATAAATTCCTCCGTTTGCAGCGACACTTCTTGGATGTTCCAAATCAGAGAACCAGTGAACAGTATCAATCTGGTGCGCCATCCATTGTCCAGGTATACCAGAGGATAGTGGCCAGAACAATCGATATTCTAAATATTTTCTTGGATCCCATTTTTGGTATGGACGGTTCATTAAATATCTTTTCCAATCTACATCAGATTCTTTGATGTCTTTTACTTTATTGGGATAAACTCTCCATCTTCCAGGTTGGTTTACATTCCAAGTCATTTCGACCATAACGACATCACCAAAAGCTCCGGATTTAATGTACTTATCCGCAGCATGGTAGTTTTTCCCACTCCTTCTCTGTGAACCTACTTGAAGAACAATACCCGCATCATTGGCAGCTTTCTTTCCTAACCTAGCGTCTTCCATGGTTTCGGCAAAAGGCTTTTCTACATAAACATCTTTTTTGGCGTTGGCTGCCTCTACAGTATGAAGGGCATGCTGAAAATCTGCAGTTGAGATAATCACAGCATCAATTTGATTTTTGTCATACATCTCCTCATTGTTTCTCCAAGTTTCAATGGAGTTACCAGTTTTCTCCTCCAAAAAAGCTTTTCCTTCCTCTCTTCTTCTGTTCCAAATATCAGATACACCCACAATTTGACAATTCTGTTGTTTGCTATGTTGTTGAAAAGCAGGAATTAAGGAACCTTTGGCTCGGCTAGAAAAACCTACAATTCCCACGTTGAGACGGTCGTTAGAACCAATAATTCTTCGGTAGCTTTGTGCACTTATGGCATTACTTGCAGCACTAACCCCACTTATCCCAGCAACTACCCCAGCTGAGACCAAGGAAGCATCTTTGATAAATTTTCTTCTGTTTAAATCCATTATTATATTATTAAAATTTTAGAAATACTTTTTTGTGTGCGTACACGTACTCTATACCAAAAATAAAATTTTTTTTGAATATTGCTATCTAATTAGAACATTAAATATACTAGCACTAAATAAATAATATCACTTGACCTTGTTTAAAGTTCCGTTAAGCTTGTTAAGACCATGATTCAGAACCCTAACAACATATTTATTATTATCGGAATCAATAAGATTTTGTGATTGTTTTTCTAAAACTTTAAGCGCATACTGAAAATCATCCAATACCAAGGCTGTTTGTAATCGCGTCCACTCATTTTCTGCTTTTAACCCGTTGGATAATACTTTTATCAATTCTTTGGAGTCGAATTTATGTTTCAGTAATGCCCGAGCGGCACTAATACCAACATTGATAATCGAATCATTGAGCTTTTGGTGTAAACGATTGATAGTGGCTTTTTTTAAATTTTTGTCCAGATTATAAATGCCCTGTCCTGCCCAATAACGAATAGCTTCATTTTGGTGATTTAAACCTTTAAACAGTATGTTTTCGTTGGTTGTTGAGGATGTCAACAATAAATCATCATAAAAATCTTCTTGTGTCCTGACCCATTTATAGATTGATTGATTATTCTTTTCTTCCCAGTTTCTCATTATGGCCTCAGGAATCAGTCCAACGTCTATAACTTTTCTCATCCATTGATCGTGAACAGCTCTAAGGCTTGCAAGCTCTTCTTTCATTCTTGGGTCATTAGCCAGGTCACTTAACTCCATTGGATCTTTACTTAAATCAAACAAGGATTCATTGGGTTTGGTGGGTGCAACGAGATACTGCCCCGCTGGCTTTAGCGTTCCTTCTTTTTGAGCCTTTCTGAGTTCTGTCATCAAAGGGCCTCCCTCGGGGGTATTCATGTACTGTATGAACGATTTTTTAGGTTCGTAATAGCGAAGGTATTTAAATCTTTTACTTCTGACCCCTCTTTGGATATCATAGCGTTCATCCATCCTGCCTCGGGCCAAGAATACATAATCTCTTTCCGGTCTAAGATTTTTTCCCAAAAAAGCTTGCCCTTGCATGTTCTTTGGAATTTTAGCACCGGCCAGCTCAATGGCGGTTGGAGCCAAGTCAATAAAACTGATCAATTGATCTATCTCACTTCCTGGTTCAGCGGGATAAAGTTCTTTGTATTGCTTTGGAATATAAACGATAAAAGGTACTTTCACCCCTGTATCAAATAGCCACCTTTTGTGTCTTGGCAACCCAGTGCCATGGTCGGAATAAAAAAAGACAATCGTATTTTCACTTTCGCTTTCTTCCTCGAGCTCTTGGAGTATTTTTTCTACTTCAGTATCCATTGTTGCAATATTGTCATAATGGCGGGCCAGTAATCTTCTTACTTCATCCGTATCAGGATAGTAAGGGGGAACCACTATTTTTTCTGGGTCTGTACGCAAATGATTCGGTAAGTCTTGGGTAACTCGATCGTGTTTTTCCTTATCATTGATACAACTTTCATGCGTCATTGTCAAATTGAAAACAGAAAAGAAAGGAGTGTTTTTTTTGGGTCTGTTTTTCCAATGAGCAGTTTTACTTGATTCGTCCCAGATTTCTCTTTTTAAATTAAAATTATAATCCTCTTTGCTGTTATTGGTACAGTAATATCCAGCACTTCTTAAAACCTCTGGGTAAAGTTTGATATCTGCAGGAATTCTTCCCGCGCTTTTGATGGCATTCGAAAAAGAACGCATATGAAGGGTACCCAGAGAAGATGGATACATTCCTGTAATGATGGCATTTCTCGCCGGGGCACAAACAGGAGCATTGGCTATGGCATGATTGTATTTGAACCCTTTAGAGGCCATGGCATCCAAAGTTGGTGTGTGCGCCAATGGGTCTCCGTAGCATCCTAAGTCAGGACTAATATCCTCCACAGTAATCCACAGAATATTGGGACGCTTTTTTTCCCCGTTTAGGGTATTTGAACATCTCAAAAATAGTGTAATGGTTAACAAAAAGAAAAATAGCAAGATTGATAACTGAATCATGCATAAAATCTGATTATCTTTTGGTAATTTCAAACTGGCTAGACCAATTTTCATAAAGTGCTTTTAACTCTGTTAACTTTTTCTTTTCTTTATAAACGAGGTTCATTTCCTCAATTGGATCTGATTCCAAATTGTACAGCTCCCATAGATCCTTATGGGCTACTAACTTCCAATTTCCATCCCTGACAGCTTTTCCATGTCTCCATTGCCAAAATATTGGGGCATCTCTTTTAACTGATGAGTCCCCTAATAATTGAGGTAAAAAACTTTCTCCTGGGCTAGGAATAATGGTATTACCATTTAAATACTCAGGATAATTTCCACCTATCAACTCTTGTAGGGTAGGTAGGAAGTCAATAAAATGTATGGGTTTGTGAGAAACAAAACCCTTGGTTTTTATTTTTTTTGGCCAATAAGCGATTAATGGAGTTTTTATTCCTCCTTCATAACTCCAGTTTTTATATTCTCTGTAGGGTGTATTGCTTACATTGGCCCAATTTTTTCCTAACGACTTCCAGTTGGTAGAGCTGCCAATTACTCCCGTTCCTCCAGGAATATTGACTACTTCGCTAGACCCTCCATTATCAGAAGCAAAAAGAATAAGGGTGTTGTCTAGCTTTCCCTGCTTTTCCAATTTTTCCAATAATTTACCTATGTTCTGATCCAACCGATCGATCATGGCACCATATACTGCCATAGTTCTGCTCTCATCTGCTTTTTCCTCTGGGTTAAGGCTATCCCAGTCGATGTATTGAGCCTTAGATAATCCTGTTTTTTTCGGGAGTACTCCTAATTGTTTTTGTTTTTTAAATCTTTGTTTTCGTATCACTTCATACCCTTCCAAATAGCGATCCTTGTACTTTTCAATATCTTTTGGCCAAGCCATTAGGGGATCATGCGGAGCCGTATAAGACAGATAAAGAAAAAAGGGTTTTTCGGGTTCGATTTGATCCATCCAATTAAGAGCATAATTTGTAAAAATATCAGTAGTGTAAAAGTCTTTGGATTTGGGAGTGTAAGGATTGTAAACTTCTCCTTCGATGACCCAATTGCGGTAGCTAATAGGAGTATTTCTGAGCCCCTTTTGTGCCGGTTGTCCCTCACCCTCTCTTTTTAGCCCAGGGTTAAAATGATTGGATGCGCCGTCTAACAGTCCACTGTAGTGATCAAATCCTCTATCCACTGGGTTTTCTGTGCTATGGTGTTTACCTGACCAAAGGGTGGTGTATCCGACCAATTGAAACATTTCTCCTAATGTAATGGCATTAAGCATGGGCTGTCTAAAACTTTTGTGGTATCCTATTTGTTGGGAATACAAACCCGTGAGTAGGGAGGCTCTAGAAGGAAAACATTTAGAGGTATTATATGCATTGGTGAACCTCACACCATTAAAAGCCATACGATCAATGTTGGGCGTTGCTACCTCACTTCCATAGGCCCCCAAATCAGAATACCCCAAATCATCCACCAAAATCAGTATTACATTGGGAGGAATTTTCGGAAGCGCTGCTTGATTACAATTTGATAAACTGCCTAGAAGAATTAAGGAAATTAAAATCCTAGAACTCACGAATTTTTATGTTTTTAAACTTTACATCCCCAGGACTGTGATCTTGAATCAATATCCTACCACTACTTCCCATTCCAAAACCTTGGTGTTTTGAGTACTTACTTTTTTTGATTAGATTTCTAATCGATTGAGAAAAACGGTCAAATTCCACAACTTTGATGTTGTTAATCAAATGTTGAAATTTTCCTCAAGAGAAGATGATTATGGATCTATACCATAGATCTTGGCCATTGGCT
>JAYPMF010000097.1:1199-6701 GCA_038129785.1 Flavobacteriaceae bacterium | reverse complement strand
GAGCGAGATCATCAGAGACTTTATAGCCTTCCCCAAAAATAACAACGGTAGAGATATGATGATCAGCGCACCCTCAGCTTTAGAAGATGACCAATTGGAAGAATTATACCTTAAATCAGTGCCCAAGAATCCTTAATAAAAAAATTCCTAAAATCAATAAATTTATTAACTATGAAAAATTTTTTGAGATTTCTTTTTTTAGGAATTATATTGAGTTTGGCAATGGGATTTTATGTAAATACTACTGGGAATTCTCTTTTGGGAAATAAAATCATTGGATTCACCGTTTTGATTTCGGCTTTCATTTTCATGCCTATTTTTTTGATACACCGATGGAGAGGAAAAAAGCTTCAAGACTACACCCTTTCCAAAGAGAATTTGGAGAAACTTCGGGATTTAGATCAAAAAAAATGATCTAATTGAGTTTACCCGCCTAAGAAAGTGTAACTTGCATAAAATTTTTAAATTAATATATGACTGGTACAGTTAAATTTTTTAATGGATCCAAAGGTTATGGATTCATTACCAATGACGAAACATCTGAGGATGTTTTCGTTCACGTTTCTGCCCTTGATGGGCTAACACTCCAAGAGGGTGATAAAGTTGAGTATGTAGAAGAAGAAGGAAAAAAAGGGAAGCAAGCTTCGCAAATTTCCCTGTTATAATATACATTACGACTCATTAAAAGCCTCCACTAAGGAGGCTTTTTTTATGTTCTTTTTTTTTGAAAAAATCCCTTAATTACAGCCGCTGCCTCATCAGCCATAATCCCACCATAAACCGACGCCTTGGGATGTGGGGACAAACATGCCTGTTGATATCCTCTTTTTTTGTCTTCGGCTCCAAAAATAATTTTACTTAGCTGTGACCAATAAATCGCTCCCATGCACATCACACAGGGTTCAAGTGTTACATAAAGGCTACAATCGCTTAAATATTTTCCGTTTAAAAAGTTTGCCGCTGCTGTGATGGCTTGCATTTCAGCATGTGCTGTTACATCATTCAGCCGCTCGGTCAAATTGTGCGCTCTAGCAATGATTTTGTTGTCGATCACTACTACAGCCCCAACTGGCACTTCATCCGCATCATAGGCCTTTTTCGCCTCAACCAAAGCCTGCTTCATGAAATAATGGTCATTAAACATTTCCACAAGGTGAAAATACAAAACCACTCCTGCGGGTACAAGCGAAACTTTATATTTGTAACTTAATACAATCGTTAATTACCTAGAATGAGTGTAAAAAAAAGACTCTTCCTGCTTGATGCCTATGCCCTGATCTTTAGGGGCTATTATGCTTTTATCAAAAATCCCCGCATCAATTCCAAAGGCATGAACACCTCAGCCATAATGGGATTTATGAATTCACTTTTGGATGTGATCAAAAGGGAAAAGCCTGACCACCTGGCAGTTTGCTTTGACAAAGGAGGCTCTCAAGAAAGGACAGAGATGTATACCGAATATAAGGCCAACAGAGACGAAACCCCCGAAGCTATTGATATTGCAGTACCCTACATTCAAAAAATACTCCAAGCAATGCATATACCGGTGGTGGTAAAGGAGGGCTTTGAAGCCGATGACATCATTGGCACCTTGGCCAAACAAGCTGAAAAAGAAAATTACCAAACCTATATGGTAACCCCAGATAAAGATTTTGCCCAACTGGTTTCGGAAAACATATTCATGTATCGCCCCGCCCGTATGGGAAATGGAATCGAAATTTGGGGAGTACCTGAAGTTAAAGAAAAATTCGAAATCGAAAGACCGGAGCAGGTCATCGATTATTTGGGCATGATGGGCGATAGCGTTGACAACATCCCTGGACTCCCTGGGGTGGGAGAAAAAACTGCCAAAAAATTCCTCAAGCAGTTTGGAAGTATCGAAAACCTACTCGACAATCTGGACCAAGTTCAAGGTAAACTCAAAGAAAAAATTGAGGCTAACAAAGATATGGGTTTGCTGTCCAAAAAACTGGCGACAATCATTACCGATGTCCCAGTTCAATTCAACGAAAAAGATTACGAACTTTCTGATCCCGATATGGATGTTGCTTTGGCCATTTTTGAAGAACTAGAGTTCAGAAGGATACAGGAAAGCTTTAAAAGGATTTTTACTCTTAGTGATGAATCAAGTCCTGCCAAAACACCCGCATCACCTCCTTCTACCCCAGCTAATAATGCACAGTTTGATCTCTTTAATCCACTACCGGGACAAGGAAATACTTTGACTGAATCTTCAAAAAAAAACCAACAATCGGTCAATCATCAATACCAGTGGATAGATAGCCCCACAGGAAGATCACTTTTGCTTGAGAAGCTTTTAAAACAAAATAGCGTTTGTTTTGATACCGAAACAACAGGACTGGATGCCCTTCAAGCCGAGCTGGTGGGTATTGCTTTTTGTTGGGAAGAACAAAAAGGTTACTATCTCGCCCTGCCCAATGAAAGAGAAGAAACTCAGACCATTATCGATTCTTTTCGACCCTTTTTTTTAAATCCTAAGATTGAAAAAATTTGCCATAATCTAAAATATGATCTAAAAGTCTTGCTCAAATACGACCTCAAGGTCGTCGGACCATACTATGACACCATGATCGCTCATTATGTCATAAATCCTGATATGCGACATAACATGAATATTTTGGCGGAAACCTATCTGAACTACAGCACACAATCCATCACCGAATTGATAGGTAAAAAAGGAAAAAATCAGGGTAATATGCGTGATGTCCCTTTGGACCAACAAACTCAATATGCTGTTGAGGATGCAGACATCACCTTCCAACTCAAAAAATATTTTGAAAAGGAACTGGCCGAGGCCCATACGACCGAACTCTTTAAAACAGTTGAGCTGCCATTAGTTGAAGTATTGACTAGAATGGAAGCCGAAGGTATCAACCTGAATGTGGATTTCCTCAAAAAGCTTTCCAAAACCTTGACAGCTGATATCGCAGTTTTGGAAAAAGATATTTTTTCGGAAGTGGGAGAAACTTTTAACCTAGCCTCGCCCAAGCAGTTAGGGGTCGTACTTTTTGAAAAACTTAAACTGGTAGATAAGCCAAAAAAAACCAAAACCGGTCAGTACTCTACCGCTGAGGATATTCTCTCCTATCTGGCCAAAGATCACCCTATCGTTGCCAAAATATTGGAATGGCGCTCCCTGCAAAAGTTACAGAGTACTTATGTCTCAGCTTTACCCAATGAACTCAACCGCCAAACACAAAGGGTCCATACAGTGTATAACCAAGCAGTAGCTGCCACAGGACGTTTGAGCAGTAATAACCCCAACTTACAAAATATTCCCATTCGTACCGATAGAGGAAAAGAAATTCGTAAGGCTTTTATCCCCAGAGATGAAAACCATTTACTGATGGCTGCGGATTACTCTCAGATCGAATTACGAATAATCGCTGCCTTGAGTAAAGACCCTGCTATGGTCAAGGCTTTTCAGAATAACGAGGACATTCATGTTGCCACCGCCGCAAGGGTATTTGATGTTCCTAAGGAGGAAGTGACCCGCGAACAAAGAAGCAATGCCAAAACGGTGAACTTTGGTATCATTTATGGGGTTTCAGCTTTTGGTTTAAGCCAACAGACCAATCTGAATCGCTCAGAGTCCAAAGAACTGATCGATACCTACTATGCCAGCTATCCCCAACTAAAACAATACATTGCAGATCAAATAAATTTTGCCCGTGAGAACGGCTATGTAGCGACCGTTCTAGGACGACGTAGATACCTCAAAGACATCAACTCACAAAACGCCGTGGTAAGAGGTGCCGCGGAGAGAAACGCGGTCAATGCACCCATACAGGGTAGTGCCGCAGATATCATCAAACTGGCCATGATCAAAATTCATCAAAAAATTAAAGCTGAAAATTGGCAGTCTAAAATGTTGCTTCAAGTCCATGATGAATTGGTCTTTGACGTACTGAAAAGTGAAAAAGATAGTTTTAAAGAAATGGTTAAAATGGAAATGGAAAATTCTTTTGATGTCGGACTGCCCTTAGTGGTGGATGTTGGTTTTGGAGAAAATTGGCTCGAGGCTCATTGACCAATGGATGGCAAAGGAAGAGGGCGAATGTTTTTTCGAATTTTAAAAGACTAAAAATGTGAAGATTCAAAAAAACTTAGTCATTAATAAAATGGTCAAAATATTTTTACAGAAAACGGAATAATTGTAGATTTGCAGCCCTGAAAAGGGTTTTTAAAAAAAATAATCGTGGATACACTGAGTTATAAAACCATTTCTGCCAACGCCAAAACTGTTGACAAGCATTGGGTATTGGTAGATGCCGACAGCGTTCCCCTGGGAAGAGTTGCCTCTATAGTGGCAATTCACATCCGCGGGAAGCACAAAACTAATTACACTCCACATGTTGATTGTGGTGACAATGTCATTGTGATCAACGCTGGAAAAGTAAGTCTGTCAGGAAACAAGTGGAAGCAGAAACAATACATCCGTCATACGGGATACCCTGGTGGACAAAGATCACTTAACGCAGAGCAGTTAAACGCCAAGGGTCCGGAGCGATTGATTGAGAATGCTGTAAGAGGAATGTTGCCTAAAAATAAGTTAGGAGCTACCTTGTTCAGAAATCTAAAGGTGTTTGCGGGCAGCGAGCACAGCCACGAAGCGCAAAACCCAAAAACCATCAATATTAAAGAACACATATAAATGGAAGTGATTCATACCATTGGCAGAAGAAAAACGTCTGTAGCCCGTCTATACGTTTCAGAGGGAAAGGGAGCTATCACGGTTAACAAAAAAAATTATACCGAGTTCTTTCCCACTGCCACGTTACAATACAAAATCATCCAACCCCTTACATTAACGCAAAATGAGGGTAATTATGACCTTAAGGTGACCTTTAAAGGCGGAGGCTTCAATTGTCAAGAAGATGCGGTTAGACTTGCAATATCCAGAGCATTATGCAAAATCAGTGAGAAAAACCGCACGGTTCTTAAACCTGAAGGCCTTCTGACCCGTGACCCTAGGATGGTGGAGCGAAAAAAATTCGGTCAGAAAAAAGCAAGAAAAAAATATCAATTCTCTAAACGATAATTGTGTTTTAGAGATGATAAGTTCATTTATTTAATTAACCCTGTTGCTTGAACCGCTATTGCGGGAACCAGTTTAGCATCTAAATAAACCCAAAGGTTTATTGCTACTATCAAGAGAACGTAAACTAAAACTATGGCACAAACAAATGTAAAAGACCTGCTCACTGCAGGCGTCCATTTTGGACACCTTACCCGAAAATGGAATCCTAACATGGCTCCCTACATCTACATGGAGCGAAATGGGATCCACATCATCAGCCTCTATAAAACGGTGGCAAAGATCGAAGAAGCCTCTATGGCTTTGAAAAAAATCGCTGCTTCTGGCAGAAAAATCCTTTTTGTTGCAACAAAAAAACAGGCCAAAGATATCGTTGCCGAATCGGCTCAAAAAGTTAAAATGCCTTATATCACCGAGCGTTGGCCTGGCGGGATGTTGACCAA
>JAYPMF010000097.1:0-1189 GCA_038129785.1 Flavobacteriaceae bacterium | reverse complement strand
TTCCCGCCTCCCGTCGCGGCGACCCCCACGTTCGCCTCGACCCCCGCGTGGGTCACGAAGCGAGGCAGCGAGCCCGGCGTGCCCACGCCGCTGACGTGGGCGGCGAAGAGCGAGTGGCCCGGCGGGATGATGACCAATTATGTCACCATCCGAAAAGCCGGTAAGAAAATGGCTGCCATCGACCGAATGAAAAAGGACGGTACCTTTGAAACCCTCTCCAAAAAAGAAAAACTACAGGTAGACCGACTTAGGGCAAAATTGGAGAAAAACCTTGGCTCTATCAACGATATGACCCGATTGCCCGGTGCTCTCTTTGTTGTAGATATCAAAAGAGAACACATTGCGATCAAAGAAGCCCAAAAGCTGAAAATTCCGATTTTCGCTATGGTAGATACAAATTCCGATCCGAGAGAGGTTGACTTTGTGATCCCTGCGAACGATGATGCTACCAAATCCATAGGTAAAATCATGTCTTTGATGGTCGATGCAGTTCAGGATGGACTCCAGGAGCGTAAGAATGAAAAAGAATCTCAGGAACAAGCACAAACAGAAGAATCTGCTAAAACTGAAAAATCTGAGACTGCTAACGAAGCAACTGCTTCTGTGCAGGAAGAGGAGATACCTGCTGTTGAACAAGCCAAAGATGAAGCTCCAGTCTTGGAAGCCGATCAAGAGCAAGTCGCTGAGGACAAAGACACCGACACCGGTAGTGAAAAAAAATAAGTAATCATTATACATTTAACATGAAAATTACAGCCACAGAGGTTAATAAACTACGCAAGTCCACAGGAGCAGGCATGATGGATTGTAAAAAAGCATTGGTAGAAGCCGAAGGCGATTTTGATAAAGCCGTTGAGAACCTGAGAAAGAAAGGTCAAAAAGTAGCTGCCAATCGAGCCGATAGAGAATCCTCTGAGGGTGCAGCATTGGCCAAAGTAAACGAGGACAATACTGCCGGTGTTTTGGTATCGGTCAACTGTGAAACCGATTTTGTTGCCAAAACTGACTCCTATCAGGAGTTGGCTCATGCTTTGGCAGATCACGCATTGGGTTTTGATACCAAAGATGCTTTCTTATCGAGTGAATTTCAGGGGATGACCGTAGCTGAAAAATTAACCGAACAAACCGGAGTGATCGGTGAAAAAATTGAAATCGGTGGATTCAGCAAACTTACTGCTCCTTATGTTGG
>JAYPMF010000096.1:0-6765 GCA_038129785.1 Flavobacteriaceae bacterium | reverse complement strand
GAGGCACACGAGAAAGCCCTTTTACATCGTGCCTTTTCTATTTTTGTGATGAATTCTAAAAATGAATTACTGATTCAACAACGTGCTTTTGGTAAATACCATTCCCCTGGTCTTTGGACAAATACCTGCTGCAGTCATCAGCGGGAAGGGGAATCGAACATAGAGGCGGGTAAACGCCGTTTAATGGAAGAAATGGGTATGAGCGTACCGTTGGATGAATTGTTTACATTTATTTATAAAGCTTCATTTGACAATGGATTAACGGAGCACGAGTTGGATCATGTTATGGTTGGTTTTAGTGAGGAAGACCCTAAAATAAATACTAATGAAGTGGCAGCTTTTAAGTGGATTCATATAGATGACGTAAAAGAGGATCTTGAAAATAATCCCAAAAATTATACTGTTTGGTTCGCTATTATTTTCAATAGATTTTACCACTACATTCATAAAATAGTTAACCAATGAAGGTAACCGTTTGTAGAAAAGCACACTTTAACGCTGCCCATCGATTGTATGTTAAATCTTGGAATGATGCGAAGAACGAAGCTGTTTTTGGAAAGTGTTCCAACCCTCATTTCCATGGGCACAACTATGAGTTGATCGTCAATGTAACCGGTAAAATAGATCCGATTACAGGTTATGTAATGGATATGAAAGTCCTTAAGGATTTGATCAAGGTTGAGGTTGAGGATGCCTTTGATCACAAAAATCTTAATGAACAGGTTCCGGAATTTGAGGACTTGATTCCCACTGCCGAAAACATCGCCGTAGTGATTTATAATAAACTTTTACCGCATTTAGATGAAGATAAATCTTTGGAAATTGTTCTATACGAAACACCACGTAATTTTGTTAGATTCAGTGGATAAAAATTTTAAATAAACGTCTTATGTCAAGTATCAAATTGTTCAAAAAAGAAATCAATAATAGTGTAGGAAGTTTTATTGAAGAGGTTTATGCTTGGGAATTGAATAATCCTGATGTAGATCTGAAATCTACTGAAAAATTGATCGATCAGGCCATTGCTTTGTTTGACGATTTGATTGAAAAAATTCACCTGGCCAAAAGAAAGAGTTCAAAGGATGGTTTCAAAACTATCCGTAAGAAAATGGATGATTCAATTAGAGACTTGCATAAGGAATTGGTAAAATTGGGATAGTTATTATTTCGCTTCTTTTGCTTTACGAGTGGCAATAAATTCAATAAACTCTTTTCCGTATTTAGAGGCTTTGACTTTGTCGGTCAATTTTGAGGCAACAGTATCCAAAAAGATGATATTTGCATCTGAAACTTCTGTCAAAGCGATAAAAGGTGCAATTACATTGTCTCCGTGCGTACTGGCAAAGTTGAGAGCATATAAATACCTTCTTTTTAACAAATTGTCAATAGCTAATTGAATTGAATCTAATTTTTTAATGTTGTTTTCTTCTTTTGCTTCTGTAAAGTAAGCTTGTATGTATTCCAGGTTTTTTTCATTAAATTGTTTAGCTAGTTTGCGATATTCTTGTAATAATTTCTGATTCTCGGATCCTGTGACTTTAGCACTACTTTCAAAGGTTTTGAGTAAGGTGTTGACAGTAATATTACCTTTTTCTGCAAAGAATAAAATCCTATCATTCAGACTGTCACCATCCTCTTTTTTCAAATAGAGATAATATATTTCAGGGTTTTCTATTTCGGTTTTAAATTGAAATTCAGGATTTCCATTGACTACAACAGAGTCAATGTTGACCAATGTCGAATCTTGTATTTTTTGCAAATAAAGAGTTCCTTTTCGTAAACCCTCGACAGTGCCAGTTAAGATCATGCTATTTTTGGAAAGTTTGGAGGTGTTTTCGCAACTCTGGAGTGTCAATAGACAAAATAGTGCGATTATAAATAGTTTTTTATTATTCATAACAGTAAAAATATTTCAGCAAATTTAGTCCAATTTGACTGTTTAGAAAAAAGAATATTTTACAATAACTTCTTTGATTTATTATCTTTTAAAGCTCAGTAAATCAAGTTTGTAATAACTTTGAAACGTAATGATTAATACGTTTTCAATTATTCTCTTAATATACTTTTTACTTTTTTCCTCTATGGATTGGGGTAGAATGGGTCACCATGTGATTGGAGAGATTGCACAGAAACACCTTACTCCAAAGGCTCAAAAGGAGATTAATGGTTTGTTGGATGGGTTTTCTTTAGCTAGTGTTTCCAATTATGCAGACGAAATTAAGTCCAATCCAAAATACAAAGCTTTTCAACCTTGGCATTATATCAATCTACCTATTAACATACCTTATGGTCGTTCAAAGAGAAATCCAAAAGGTGATGTGGTAATGGCAATCAAAAAATGTACTATCAAAGTCAAAGATCCTGAGGAACCAAAAAGTGTACGGGCATTTTATCTCAAACTATTGGTACATTTTATAGGTGACCTGCATCAGCCTATGCACGTGGGAAGACAGGAGGATCGCGGCGGGAATAATATCCAACTTCTGTGGTTGGGAAGAACTTCCAACCTTCATCGTTTGTGGGATAGCCATTTGATAGATCATTATCATAAGAGTTCTGCTGAATGGGTCAAGGAATTGAGTGACTTACAGCCTGAAATAATGGAGGAAATTCAACAGCAACCATTAGAGCAATGGGTTCTTCAGTCTCAAGACTTAGCTAAGATTATATATAAAAATACCCCACCTAATAGTAGTTTAGGCGATGATTACCACCACCGGTATTTGTCGTTTGTGAAAATGCAGTTACTAAAAGGGGGGCTGCGTTTGGCGGCCCACTTGAATAAAATTTTTAAATAATTTTTCGAAATGTCAGGTTCAATCTCGGTTTTATTGGTTTTTTAGTTTTAGGAATCTGATGTACCCAATGTTCTTGCATTGCCCCTTCCATCAATAGTAAACTGCCATGGTGGAGTTCCATTTTATATCGTTGCTTACTGATATTTCGGTGTTTAAAATGATAAAAGCGGGTAGAACCAAAACTACAGGACGCAATCTGTGGATGCTTTCCCAATTCTTTTTCGTTGTCTGCATGCCAACCGTTGCTGTCGGACCCATCTCTGTAGAGGTTGAGTAAAACGCAGTTAAAATCGTGATCGCATACGGTTTGGATTTGGTGTAAGATCTCCAAAAGTACCTTCGTCATTGGGTGGGGTCGGAGGGTTAGTCCCGAATAAGTATAAGTACTTAGCGTATTACTGTGCAATGAGGTAAGACGTGGTTGCGCATATACTTTGCCAAAAACCTTGACATTGTCTTGTTGCCATGGAATATTTTTAAATAAGGTTTCGTAATAGGCATCTGCTTGATCCGCTGACAAAAAATTTTGATAGTAGCGCAATCGAGCGTCTGGCAGTTTCGGTTCCCAGTCTGGAGTTGGTAGGCTTATCTTATGCATTCCCAGAAATAATTTTTTAGGGATTTTATTTAAAAGCTTAATTAAGACACAAAACAACTTATGTCTAACATTAGAAAGTATTAAATGAATAATATATTTACAAATTATTTGATCAGATCGACAGAACGTTTTATGAAGGCAGTTAGTTCCTCACCTTTTAATAAGTTTTGTGAAAGCCTTGCCAAGTCAAGAGATTGCTTTATAAGTCGTTCTCGTTTTTTTGCGGTTTTAGTCTGAAGTATTTGTTCCACCAATTCGTGATTGGTATTGACCAAAAGAGTGAACATTTCAGGGAAAGCTCCCATCATACCTCCACCAGTATTTTGCATCTCTTTCATGCGTCGCATGAACTCCGGTTGTGTAAGTACAAATGGTAGTCCATTACTGTCCATTGCCTCTAGCTGAATGGTGTATTTTTCTCCAGGAACCACTGCCTCGATTAGAGGCTTTAGACTTTCTTTTTCCTCATCCGACATTTTGGAAACTGTAGCTTCATCTTTTTTGATGAGGTTTTCTACAGCATCACCGTCCACACGTGTAAATGCAACTTTGTCTTTATCACCTTCAAGTTTTTGGATTAGATGAGCAATGATGGGTGAGTCTAACAATAACACTTTATAGCCTTTGTCTTTGGCAGTTTCGATATATTGGTGTTGTTCCTCCACATTAGAAGCATAGAGAAATACCAATTTGCCATCTTTATCAGTATGGGTGTCCTTAATAGCGGCTTCCAATTCCCCGTAAGTTAGGTATTCTCCGTCTGTAGTAGGGTATAGCATGAATTTATCTGCTTTTTCGTAAAATTTATCTTCCGTTAGCATACCATATTCAATAACTACCTTGATATCATTCCATTTTTCTTCAAAACCTTTTCGGTCTTTTTTAAAGAGCGAACTCAATTTATCAGCGACCTTACGGGTAATGTAATTACTGATTTTTTTAACGGCACCGTCAGCTTGTAAATAACTACGGGAGACATTGAGTGGAATATCTGGAGAATCAATTACTCCTCTAAGTAAGGTTAAAAATTCGGGGACTATACCCTCCACATTGTCGGTGACAAAGACCTGATTTTGATAGAGTTGGATTTTATCTTTTTGCAGATTGAGATCATTTTGAATTTTAGGAAAGTAAAGGATACCTGTGAGGTTAAATGGATAGTCAACATTGAGGTGAATGTTGAACAGGGGCTCTTCAAACTGCATGGGATAAAGTTCTCTATAGAAGGACTTGTAGTCGTCCTCTTTAAGATCGGAAGGTGTTTTGGTCCATGCCGGGTTGGTAACGTTGATAATGTTATCTACTGTCTTAGTATCTGGTTTGGCATCTTCTTTGGCATCATCGGGCAAAGGAAGGGTTTCTTCCTTGGTTCCAAACTTTATGGGGAAGGGCATGAATTTATTATACTTATTTAGTAACTCTCTTATTCGTGCTTCCTCCAAGAACTCTTTAGAATCTTTTGCAATATGGAGTATGATCTCTGTACCCCTTTCTCTTTTATCTGCTTCCTCTAAAGTGTACTCGGGAGAACCATCGCAAGTCCAGTGTGCCGTTGGTGTATTTTGGTGAGACTGGGTAATGATTTCGACTTTCTCGGCGACCATAAAAGCTGAATAGAAGCCTAAACCGAAGTGTCCAATAATACCAGAATCTTGGGCGTTGTCTTTGTATTTTTCTAAAAATTCTTCAGCACCCGAAAAAGCTACCTCATTAATATATTTATTAACCTCTTCTGTTGTCATCCCCACCCCTTGATCGATGATGTGAATTTTTTTATTTTTTTTGTCGATTTTAACTTCAATACGCGGATCACCAATTTCACCTTTAACTTCACCAACACTACTGAGGTGCTTGAGCTTGCTTATTGCGTCAGTTGCGTTGGAAATTAATTCCCGGAGAAAAATTTCGTGATCGCTGTAGAGAAATTTTTTGATCAGGGGAAAGATATTTTCTACTGCAACATTAATTTTACCATTAGCCATATTATTGATTTTAATTTATTTAATAATGTCAAAAAAAATACCAAAGGAAAATAAATGACACATTGACATAATATTTTGTTTAAGTTTTTTTTAAAATAAATAAACATTTTCTAAATTTGACCAAATAACTGTTATGAGTAGAAAAGAAGATAAAGATAAGTTAGCTATTGTAGCATCGTTTATGACTAATACTCTCGAGAACGATAAGTATCCAAGATCAGTTTACAAGTTTTGTAAAGATAACAATTTGGATGAGAAGACTTTTTATAAGTTTTTTGGTTCACTGGATGGTGTTAAAGAAACAATTTGGGAAAACTTTTATGATAATGCGATGTCATTATTGGAAAAAGATGAAAACTTTGAGAAGGCCAAACCTAAAGAAAAGCTACTTTCTTTTTATTATACTTTCTTCGAAGTGATGTTGCTCAATAGGAGTTATATTTTATTTGCGCTTTCGGGAGAGGAAAAAATAATGACTAAAATGGGTCAACTATCCTCTCTGAGAAAAATTTTTAAAGGTTTTACTTCAGAATTGATCGAAGATGGTAATGTAGACAAGCCCTCTTATTTACAGCACCCGCCCAAAATTTTCTCGGAGGCAGCATGGGTGCAATTTTGCTTTTTGATCAAATTTTGGATCGAAGATTCCTCTGCCGATTTTGAAAAGACGGATCAAGCCATTGAAAAATCTGTCCAAACGGCCTTTGATGTTTTCGATAATACTCCTTTGTCAGCATTGGTGGATTTTGGTAAATTTTTGTGGAAAGAAAAATTTGCAGTCTCTTGAAATCATTGGATTATATTCCAACCAACAAAATCGCACGGGCGGGGAACTTAGTTACCACTGGTATAAAATTGGGTGGAAACTACCTCAAATATTATGGTGAAAAGGCACTCAAGGTAGATGGCAGTCGCGAGCGCCTGGACGAAGAGAATGCAAAAGATATTTATAATTCTCTAAAAACCTTAAAGGGAAGTGCTCTAAAAGTAGCACAGATGTTAAGTATGGAAAAAAACCTCCTGCCGAGGGCCTATGTCGACCAATTCAGTTTGGCACAGTTTTCCGTTCCACCACTCTCTTGGCCTTTGGTCAAAAAAATGATAAGAAAATATTTGGGGGCTAACCCCGAATTGGTTTTTGATACGTTTGCTGTCCAATCTAAAAATGCTGCCAGTATCGGTCAGGTACATCAGGCAACTAAAGATGGGAAAAAACTTGCTGTGAAAATTCAATATCCTGGGGTGGCAGACAGTATCAGTTCCGACTTGAGTATTGTAAAACCCATTGCGCTTAGGATGTTTAATCTCAAAGGCAAGGATACTGATAAATATTTCAAAGAAGTTGAAAACAAATTGTTGGAGGAAACGGATTACCAACTGGAATTAA
>JAYPMF010000095.1:0-6791 GCA_038129785.1 Flavobacteriaceae bacterium | reverse complement strand
AATTCATCACAAAAATAGAAAAGGCACGATGTAAAAGGGCTTTCTCGTGTGCCTCTATTTTGCCAATGCTACCAATAGGATGATCGTCCTGATCTACTAAAACAACTTTTTCTTCCTCCATATCTCAAAAATACCTAATAAATTAGACAAAACCTACCGACAAATTTTAGTTGTGAGATTTAATTAAATATTTTTGCCAAAATTTATCAAGTATGGAATTCCTTCAGGAAATTGAAAGAAGACGGACATTTGGTATCATTTCGCACCCCGATGCAGGTAAAACCACACTTACTGAAAAACTTCTACTATATGGTGGTGCAATTCAAGAGGCAGGAGCAGTCAAGTCCAACAAGATAAAAAAAGGGGCCACTAGTGACTTTATGGAAATCGAACGCCAAAGAGGAATTTCGGTTGCAACTTCAGTACTCGCTTTTTACTATCAAAACAAAAAAATCAATATCCTTGATACGCCTGGCCACAAAGATTTTGCCGAGGATACTTATAGGACACTTACTGCAGTGGACAGCGTGATCGTGGTCATCGATGTTGCTAAAGGAGTCGAAGAGCAAACCGAAAAACTGGTAGAAGTCTGTCGCTTACGTAAAATTCCAATCATAGTCTTTATCAACAAACTGGATCGTGAGGGAAAAGATGCCTTTGAGCTGCTGGACGAAGTAGAAACCAAATTAGGACTAAGAGTCACCCCACTAAGTTTTCCCATAGGAATGGGATACAGTTTTAAAGGTATTTATAGCCTTTGGGAGCAAAACATTCAAATATTTGAATCTAAAAACAAACAAAAAGTTGCAAAAACCATAACCTACCAAACATTAGAAGATAATGGGTTACAAAAGACTATTGGTGATGAGGCCCTGGTGGAACTCAAAGAGTCACTCGAATTGCTAGAGGGAGTTTATCCTGCTTTTAATCAAGGGGAATACTTGGCTGGAAATTTACAACCGGTATTTTTTGGCTCAGCACTCAATAATTTTGGGGTTCAGGAACTGCTGGACTGTTTTATACAAATCGCTCCCGCACCCCTTCCAAAATCAACAGATAAACGAATCATCAAACCCAATGAAACAGCTTTTTCTGGTTTTGTTTTTAAGATTCATGCCAATATGGATCCAAACCATCGAGATCGTTTGGCTTTTATTAAAGTTGTTTCGGGAATCTTCAAGCGCAATACACCCTATTTACATGTTAGACACAAAAAAAAAATTAAATTCTCCAGTCCTAATGCCTTTTTTGCAGAAAAAAAAGAAGTAGTCGATAAATCATTCCCTGGAGATATAGTTGGACTGCACGATACAGGTAATTTTAAGATTGGGGACACCCTTACCTCCGGTGAGGAAATCCATTACAAGGGAATCCCCAGATTTTCACCCGAACACTTTCGCTTTATTAATAATGGTGATCCAATGAAAGCCAAACAACTCAACAAGGGTATTAACCAATTGATGGATGAGGGCGTAGCCCAATTGTTTACTCTCAACCTAAATGGCAGAAAAGTAATCGGAACTGTAGGAGCCTTGCAATTTGAGGTAATACAATACCGCCTGGAACACGAATACAGTGCCAAATGTACCTTTGAAAACCTTAATGTGTATAAGGCTTGCTGGATTAGTATCGAAGATAATGAAAACGAAAACTACCGTGACTTTTTAAAGGTTAAACAAAAGTTTTTGGCTCAAGACAAACAAGGTCAGTTGGTTTATCTGGCCGACTCTGCTTTTTCCCTAAAGTTTACCCAGGAAAAATATCCCGAGATCACTTTTCATTATACCTCAGAGTTCTGACACTTTTTTACTAATTAGATATAATGGACTCTCATAAACTTTACTTTTGTAATGGTTTAAAACAAAAATCACTTACATGTAGTTTAACCAATTTTTAATTCAGATTGATCTTAAAATACAATAAAAAGCTGCATTTCGTAAATCGAAATTGGGTTGAATGAATTTCAAGTTCATACCAATCGCAAATTTATTAAATTCACACTTGAAAATAATAAATGTATATAAATTCTATAAAAAAGTAATTCAGGCATCATAGACTGAACTTAAATGATTTTTGTGTTGTTGAAATCTAAATTAAGAATATCTGGATTGGCTAATAATAAAATTGAAAATCTGAAAAATTCTCACCAAGCGAAATCATGATACAAACTTTTTTTAAGTTTAGCTAAGTGTGTAACCAAGGTAAGGTACTTGCCATTATAAGTTGTTATCAAATTAAACTAATAGCTCCTCCCGTTTTGATTAAAGTATTATTTAAGCTTCTCCCGTAGGCCCAAAATTTAAGGGTATGGTTGGTGGGTCTTTAGGATCAATCTCTCCATGACTGTCTTCGTAGCGTCTTATGTTATCGGCAAGAGCACTATGAAATCTTTTGGCGTGTTCCGGAGTAAGTATGATCCTAGACTTGACTTTGGCCTTGGGAGTTCCAGGCATTATTGCAACAAAATCTACTACAAATTCTGAGGGAGAGTGATTGATAATAGCCAAGTTTGAATATTCCCCTTGAGCGGTGGCCTCATCCAATTCGATATTGATCTGTTGGTCGTTTTTCTTTTTGGAGTCACTCATGATGAACTTATAGATTTATTTCTTCCTCTTCCTCTTGCTTGTCTATCAACAAGCTGGTATATTCATCCTTAGATCCTACAATAATATTATCGTAGGCTCTTAAACCGGTTCCAGCAGGGATTTTGTGTCCAACAATAACATTTTCTTTAAGTCCTTCAAGGGAATCTATCTTTCCGTTAACTGCCGCCTCGTTTAGTACTTTGGTAGTCTCTTGGAAAGAGGCCGCAGAAATAAAAGATTTGGTCTGTAAAGAAGCTCTAGTAATACCTTGCAGTTCTGGTGTAGCAGTAGCCGATGCTGCATCACGAGCTACTACGGGTGGTTTGTCCTCACGAATCAATAAAGAGTTTTCATCCCGAAGCTGTCGAGCGGTAACCATCTGTCCTGCATTCAGATTTTCGGAAGCACCAACTTCTTCAACTATTTTCTTTCCGTACAAACTGTCATTTTCGATGATGAAATCAGATTTATAGACCAATTGGCCCTCTAGGAATATTGAATCTCCAGGATCTTCAATTTTTACCTTGCGCATCATCTGACGGACAACCACTTCAAAGTGTTTGTCGTTGATTTTTACCCCTTGTAATCGATATACTTCTTGAACCTCATTCACTAAGTATTGTTGTACCGCAGATGGGCCTTTGATTTTAAGAATATCTGTTGGTGTAACTGATCCATCGGATAGTGGCATTCCAGCTTTAATAAAGTCGTTTTCCTGAACCAAAATCTGGTTTGACAATTTGACCAAGTATTTCTTAATATCTCCAAATTTGGACTCTACAATAATTTCTCGGTTCCCTCTTTTGATTTTCCCAAAAGAAACCACACCATCAATCTCTGACACAACAGCAGGGTTAGAAGGGTTTCTGGCTTCAAAGAGTTCAGTAACTCTAGGCAAGCCACCGGTTATATCTCCAGACTTAGCTGATTTTCTAGGGATTTTGACCAAGATTTTTCCTTCTTTGATACTATCTCCATCGTTGACAATCAAATGTGCTCCTACCGGTAAGTTATATGATCTTAAGGTATTACCTTTTATATCTTTGATGTGTAACGTAGGGATCAACTTCTTATTTCTAGATTCGGATATCACCTTCTCTTGGAATCCGGTCTGCTCGTCAATTTCAACCTGATAAGTAACTCCCTGTTCTATATTTTCATAACTGATTTTTCCAGAAAATTCTGAGACGATCACCCCATTGAAAGGATCCCATTGACAAATGACATCCCCTTTTTTGATTTTAGCTCCTTTCTTTATAAAAATAGAGGATCCGTATGGAATGTTGTGTATATTGAGTATATTCTTAGTGTTACCATCAACCAACTTTAATTCGGCAGTTCTTGAAATGACAATATTTGCTTCGTTTCCTCCTGCATCCTCACCTTTAACAGTTTTCAGATCTTCAATTTCTGCGATTCCATCAAACTTAGCCACCAATCGATTTTCTTCAGAGATATTTCCTGCTACTCCACCAACGTGGAAGGTTCTCAAAGTCAATTGTGTTCCAGGTTCTCCGATTGATTGGGCAGCAACAACACCTACAGCTTCACCTTTTTGAACCATTTTACTCGTAGAAAGGTTTCTACCATAACACTTTACACAAATACCTTTATGGGCCTCGCAGGTCAAAGGAGATCGCACTTCTACAGCATTGATAGGTGCATTTTCAATACGTTTAACGGTAGCTTCTGTAATCTGTTCCCCTGCTTTGATCAACACTTCGTCGGTACGTGGATCAACAACAGGATGTAAACTGACACGTCCAAGTATACGTTCGCCCAAAGGTTCCACAATTTCCTCATTTTTCTTTAAAGGCTCTACATTTATTCCTCTTAGGGTACCGCAATCTTCAATATTGACTATTACATCCTGAGAAACGTCCACTAATCTTCGCGTCAAGTATCCTGCATCAGCAGTTTTAAGTGCAGTATCTGCCAAACCTTTTCGCGCCCCGTGGGTGGAAATAAAATATTCCAAGATGGACAAGCCTTCTTTAAAGTTCGAAAGGATTGGATTTTCAATTATTTCTCCTCCACCGACATTGGATTTTTTGGGTTTTGCCATCAATCCACGCATACCTGTCAATTGACGGATTTGCTCTTTGGAACCTCTGGCTCCCGAATCCAACATCATATATACAGAGTTGAAACCTTGTTGATCTTCACTGATACGTTTCATAGCCAACTCAGTCAACTTGGCATTGGTAGAGGTCCATACATCGATGACTTGATTGTATCGTTCGTTGTTGGTTATCAATCCCATACTATAGTTTCCTGAAATACCGTCCACTTGGGAGTTAGCATTTTCAATCATTTCGATTTTTTCTTTGGGGATGATAATGTCTCCTAGACTGAAAGACAAACCTCCCTTAAAAGCAAATCCATAACCCATATTCTTGATCTTGTCCAAGAAATCTGCGGTTTCAGGTACACTGGTAACTTTTAAAATTTTGCCGATAATCTCCCTGAGGTTCTTCTTAGTCAATACTTCATTGAAATAGCCTGCGTTTTCAGGAACAACTTCATTAAATAATATACGTCCTACGGTTGATTCGATGATTTG
The DNA here is from genome assembly GCA_038129785.1 of Flavobacteriaceae bacterium. Lineage (GTDB taxonomy): Bacteria > Bacteroidota > Bacteroidia > Flavobacteriales > Flavobacteriaceae > UBA8316. The sequence continues at coordinate 1,640 of JAYPMF010000095.1, read as the reverse complement.
ATATACCAACTCGCCATCCGTATTAAAATCCTTCGCTCTAATTTTGACTATCGCATTAAGATCCACACGCTTTTCATTGTAAGCAATATGAACTTCCTCAACAGAGTAAAAAGTCAAACCTTCTCCCACAACAGGAGTTTCTGGTGTTGATTTTCTAGCTTTGGTCATGTAATATAATCCCAACACCATATCCTGAGAGGGAACTGTGATGGGAGAACCATTAGCAGGATTTAGGATATTGTGGGAGGCCAACATCAAAAGTTGAGCTTCAAGAATAGCTTCAGGTCCCAAAGGCAAGTGAACGGCCATTTGATCACCGTCGAAATCGGCGTTAAATGCTGTACATACCAATGGGTGTAATTGAATAGCTTTTCCCTCGATCAACTTGGGTTGGAAAGCTTGAATCCCTAAACGGTGTAAAGTGGGGGCCCGGTTCAATAAAACAGTGTGACCCTTGAGAACATTTTCAAGTATATCCCATACGACAGGTTCTTTACGGTCGATGATTTTTTTGGCAGATTTTACAGTTTTAACAATCCCTCTTTCAATCAGTTTCCTTATGATAAAAGGCTTATAAAGCTCTGCTGCCATTCCTTTCGGTAATCCACATTCAAAAAGCTTTAATTCAGGTCCAACAACAATTACTGATCGTGCCGAATAATCAACCCTTTTACCTAATAAGTTTTGACGAAAACGCCCTTGCTTTCCTTTCAACGAATCTGAAAGTGATTTTAGTGGACGATTGGAATCTGTTTTGACAGCAGATGATTTTCGGGTGTTATCAAACAATGAATCTACAGATTCCTGAAGCATTCGCTTTTCATTTCTCAATATAACCTCAGGTGCTTTAATCTCTACAAGTCGCTTAAGACGATTGTTTCTGATAATAACACGTCGGTATAAATCATTCAAATCCGAAGTGGCAAAGCGTCCCCCATCTAAGGGAACAAGAGGTCTCAACTCAGGAGGTATCACAGGAATCACCTTCATGATCATCCACTCGGGAAGGTTTTCCCTGTTTTCGTTAGCCTCTTTAAAAGCCTCAACTACTTGTAACCTTTTGAGAGCTTCAGTTTTTCTTTGCTTTGAAGTTTCATTATTAGCTTTATGACGCAACTGATAAGAAAGAGCTTCCAAATCAATTCTAGATAACAACTCAATCAAACACTCAGCACCCATTTTGGCGATGAATTTTTCAGGATCACTGTCTTCAAGAAATTGATTTTCAGGTGGTAATTGTTCAATAATATTTAGGTACTCCTCCTCGGTTAGAAAATCCATCATTTGGATAGGCTCACCTTCTTCATTTTTAGTGTTACCTGGCTGAATTACGACATAGCGTTCGTAATAAATAATCATATCCAATTTCTTGGACGGCAAGCCCAAAAGATATCCTATCTTATTGGGGAGTGATCTAAAATACCATATGTGGGCTACAGGAACAACCAAATTGATGTGTCCTACACGGTCACGCCTTACCTTTTTCTCGGTTACTTCTACCCCACAACGGTCACAAACGATGCCCTTATATCTGATACGTTTGTATTTACCACAAGCACACTCGAAGTCTTTGACAGGACCGAAAATTCGCTCACAAAACAGACCATCACGTTCGGGTTTGTGGGTTCGGTAGTTGATCG
>JAYPMF010000094.1:0-6818 GCA_038129785.1 Flavobacteriaceae bacterium | reverse complement strand
CAGGGATCGTGATAGGTAATCCGCTTTCCCTTGAAAACCGAGCCAGAAATGGTAAATCTCTCCTCTTTGAGAAGGGTATTGATAAAGGTGGTGTGGTGCATTACTTCGAATTGTCCCCCTAGAGAGGGATATTCGTTTTTTAGGGTATTAAAACAGTGGGGACATGTGGTAACGATTCGCCTGACCTGATAAGCATTCATCACCTCTATGTTGGCCATAGCCTGCATTTGAAAAAGAAATTCATTACCTGCTCTTTTGGCCGGATCACCGGTACAGCTTTCTTCTGTTCCCAAAACGGCAAAGGAAACACCTGCTTTTTGAAGGATCTTTACAAAGGATTTAGTAATTTTTTTTGCGCGTTCATCGAAACTACCAGCACATCCTACCCAAAATAAAACCTCCGGTTTTTTTCCCTCTGCTGATAATTCTGAAAGCGTTGGAATGTTCATATTAAATCATTATTTAATGTTCTTCACCATCGTCAAAAACCTCGATTGTAACTTCTTTTTCAATCAGATCGGTAAACTTTCCATTGTAACGAGTGGCCTTTACTAGGTGGTTGTCTATCCAATGGTAATTACCGCCTCTAGGTTTACCCATCAAAAGGCTGTGGTATTTGAAACCATTGGTTTTTAACCATTGTTCGGTAACTTCCCTATGGGACTCTACCCTGGAGGTAAAAAAACAGATCAAATGACCATCGTCATACCATTTGTTGAGAGTTTCCAGAGCATCAGGATAAATTTTGGCTGTTGCCATTCTCTCCGGTTCCTCATTTGGTATATCATCACAAATCGTTCCATCAATATCGATCAAATAGTTTTTGATCCCATCGGGAAGAACAGGACTGACAATTTCACCATTTTCAACTTTTTTGTGTAAGTAGCTTTCTGCTTCCTCTTTTTCCATAATTTAATTTAGTTTTCATTGGCCCAAAGCATTCGGTCTTGATTGTTGAAAGGCCATGGTGCACCGTTATTTTCAATGTTACTCATCATATTATTTAGATCACTTGGAGCTGCAGACTGCTCCATTACCAAATATTGCCGCATGTCCATAATAATGGAAAGGGGATCAATCCCAATGGGACAAGTTTCCACACAAGCATTACAAGAGGTACAAGCCCATAACTCTTCCCTCATGATATAATCATCCAATAATTGCTTACCATCATCTTGAATAATGCCATTTTGGTTGATTATCCTACCTACTTCTTCCATTCGGTCTCGGGTATCCATCATGATTTTTCGTGGAGATAACAGCTTTCCGGTTTGATTGGCAGGGCATTCTTCGGTACACCTTCCACACTCTGTACATGTATATGCATTCATCAATTGAACCCAATTGAGATCGGTAATATCCGAAGCCCCAAATTTTTCTGTAACAATATCATCATCAGAATCAGCATAAGGATCAGCATTGGGGTCTAGTAACAATTTAACTTCATTAGTTACAGTCTCGTTGTTTTTAAATTTTCCTTTGGGGCTTAGGTTTTGAAAATAGGTGTTTGGAAATGCTAAAAGAATGTGAAGGTGTTTTGAATAGTATAGATAATTGAGGAAAATCAGTATTCCCACAATGTGCAACCACCAAAAGCTACGTTCCAACACTACCAATATCGATGACGAGAAAGAGGAAAACAATGGGGTCATTAACTCTGAGACCGGAAATGAACCGGCTTTAATATAATAGGGATCTCCCGAATCTTGTAGGAGGAGATCTGTAGCATTCATAGACAGAAAAAGTGTCATGAGAACAATTTCGAAATAAAGAATATAGTCAGCATCTTTCTTGGGCCAACCTTTCATTTCGGGTTTCCAAAAACGTTTAACTCTAAGAGCATTACGACGGAGCCAGAACAATACTACACTTATAAGTACCAATGCAGCAAGAATTTCAAAGGAAGCAATAATTAAATCGTATACTTTACCCAACAAAGGCGCAAAAACACGATGTGTTCCAAGCAAGCCATCCAAAACAATTTCAAGAAGCTCAATGTTTATTACAATAAATCCAATATAAACTACAATATGAAGAATCCCAGCGATAGGTCGGGTAACCATTTTGGATTGTCCCAAAGCAATACGGATCATGTTGGACCACCTCTTTTGAGGATGATCTTTTCTTTCAATGGGTTTACCCATTTGTATATTCCTTTTTACAAAAAGTATATTTTTTCTGAAGAAGAAAATGGCTGTAACCAAAACAATTGCAAAAATAATATTGGATAGATAGGTCATCTTTTACCTTAATTTTCTTTTCTAGTGTATGGTTTTTCTTTTTTTCCAAAAAGAGAAAAATGAACATATCTTTTGGGATGGTTTTTAAGATCATTGATAAGACTTTCAAGTTCATTAGAGGCCTTAGTTAGATTTTCGTAAAGATCTTTATCATTAATAAATTTACTTGCAGTGCCCTCCCCCGATTCAATTTTAGAAACGATCCTATTTAGCCCCTCAACTGTATTATTGAATGATCTGATGGTATGACCAAGTTGGGCATTTGAGATGGAATCAGTAATGGATTTTAAATTGTCAGAGGTATTTTTAAAATTATTAAAAGTAAGATTGAGAGACTCTTGGTTCGCATCTAAGATTTTGACAGCAGCTAAAGATGCCTTGTTCAAATTATTTGTTGTAATGGAGAGGTTTTCTAAAGTTCTTTTTAGGTTGGTTTGGGTATCATTGTCCAAAACATTACTCACGCCTGCAAAGAGTGAATCCGCACTGCTAAGCATACTTTCAATCTTTATCTGTAAAGGCTCTATTTGACGATTGATGAGTTCAGTCAGGCCAGGTTTTACATTTGCTTGAAGGGTATCTCCCTCTTTCACTACATTTCGAGGGTCAAATACTGGAAAGATAGTGATGGCTTTTCCTCCAATTACTCCGGTTTCGTATAGGGTGGCCTTACTTTGATTGGAAAAATCCAATTCCTCACGCACTTCCATAGTGACCAATATTTTGGTAGTGTTTGTAAGAAAATCAATATTGGATATTTTCCCAATACTAAGGCCATTGATACTGACTTTGGCTCCCGAAACTAATCCTTCAACCTCATCATAGATAGCATAAAGGGTTTTTGTATTATTAAATATAGCATTCCCCTTTAGAAAACTGTACCCATAGATGAACAAAGCAACACCCCCGAGTACTAAAATTGCCGTTTTAATTTCTCTTGTTATTTTCAAATTTCAGTTGATTTACAGGACATACAAACATAATATTTTTTTGTGGATAGAGCTTATTTCAGTGCATCTAATGCCTCGGATAATTTAATTTTTTGATTTCCTTTAAATGAAACAATAAAAGCTGATTTGAATCCTGCCTTTCGGGCTTTCTTATGTTCCTTTTGAATTATTTTATAGCTATTTGAATTACCAAAATAATATTTGTAGAACCCTCCTTCTTTATTTCTTACAACATTTTTCAAACCCTTGAAATTGTATGGTTTTGCCTCTATTGGGTTTTTGCTAGCAGCTAATTGAACCATAAAACGAATCTCATTACTATTTTTTGAAATTTTTTCTGTAAGATCTTTTTCATCAAAAACTTGTTGATCAACTACACCTTTTTCCAATTCATTTTTATAATTCACTATGGCCTTTGCGATAGCTTTAGCCATTTCATTTTGTCCTTTTTTAGAGTTCAAATAGGATCCTTCTCTTTTGTTAGTCAAAAAACCTGTTTCAACCAAGACACTTGGCATGTAAGTATATTTCAGAACTACAAAACCAGCTTGCTTTACCTTTCTGTCTTTTCTGCCTAAGTTATTAACGAAACTCTTTTGGATAATTGCAGCAGCTTCAATACTTTGGTTTGAATAGGTTTCTTGCATTAGGGTAAGGCTGATAACCGACTCGGGGTTGTTGGGATCAAAACCATCATAATTCTTTTCATAATCTTCTTCATAGAAAATTACAGAGTTTTCTCTTTTTGCAATTTCATAATTTCTTTGATTGGCATGCAGTCCCAAAACAAATGTACCCGCGCCAAAAGCTTTAGAAGAAGTAAAAGAATCACAATGAATTGAAATGAATAAATCAGCATCAGCTTTATTAGCAATATTGGCTCGATCTACAAGCTTTACAAATTTGTCAGATTTTCTAGTATAGATAACTCTGATTTCCTGATGTTTTTCGAGAATCTTTCCTATACCTAAAGCAATTTTTAAAGCAATTGTTTTTTCATAATATCCATTACCTCTGTTACCACTGTCATGACCTCCATGTCCTGCATCCAAAACAACAACAAAAGTTTTCTTTGATAAATAATGTGCATAGAGTGTATTCGAAAATAATCCAAGGTTTAATAAGACAACCAAATAGAATGTTAAAAAACGCATAAACATTGATTTGATAGGGATTGAATTAAAAGTTAATTCTGCAATCAACAATAAAAATATCCTTAATTTTGATCACCAAATACTTAACGAATCACAAATTTAGGACTATTCGGTTTGCAATCAAAGTCAACTTATACAGTGGGTTTGTTAATATTTTTTTGCCTCAACCATTTGCAATCGCAAATATCCACTGATTCGCTTGCGCTTGCCTCTAATGACGAAATCGTAAAAAATACCCTTACGGATACCATCCCCCAAAAAGAACCTACATTGCTGGATAAAGTAGAGTATAATGCTAAAGAGTATGTAAGAATAAATCGTAAAGAAAGTAAGTTATATTTATATGACCAAGCCGAGCTTTATTATCAAGACATGGTACTTAAAGCGGGGATCATTGTGCTGGACTACTCAAAAAACGAGGTGACTGCTGGAAGAATCGCTGATTCATTAGGTGTTTTGGTTCAAAATCCATACTTCAAACAGATTAATAATGAAATTTATCCAGATTCTCTGAGATTCAATTTTGATACTCAAAAAGCTTTAATATGGAATTCAAAATCTGCGCAAAATGGTATGAACGTTTATGCTGCATTCACAAAAAAAGAAAATGATTCCGTTTATTATATTAAGGATGCAAAAGTGACAACCGGTGGTGAATTAGAAGATTCAGATTATTATTTTAGGATCCGAAAAGGAAAAATGGTTCCACAGGGAAAAATTGTAACCGGATTTACGAATATGTACATTGCGGATGTACCCACTCCCCTTGCCCTGCCATTTGCTTATTTTCCGTCTTCTCAAAAACAACAATCTGGATTTTTATTTCCTACTATCGGAGAAAGTAATAACAGAGGTTATTATTTGCAAAATGGTGGTTATTACTTGGGGCTTTCACAATTTTTCGATCTTTCACTAACAGGTGACTATTACAGTAACGGAAGTTATGGTTTTAGAGCAGACTCACAATACAAATTAATGTATAACTTTAGTGGAAGATTAAGTATGAGGTTTGAAAACCTTATCAGTGGGGAGAGAGGTATACCTGGTTACTCAAAATCAACCGTTTTTAATATACGCTGGAACCACTCGAAGGACCCAAAATCTAGTCCCAATTCGAACTTCTCAGCCTCAGTAAATTTTGGGAGTAGCGATTATTTTAGAGAGTCAGTGAATCAACTAAACAGTCCTAACTTTCTCAACAACACTCTTAGTTCGTCCGTTGCTTACACAAAAAGGATTCCTGGTAATCCAAGCGTTAATATGTCTGTGAATGCTAATATGTCTCAAAATTCAAAAACTAAAAGTGTAAATCTAACACTTCCTACTTTTCAAGGGAGTTTGGATAGAATTTTTCCTTTTGAACCAAAGGACAGACCAAAAAAGGGTTTAATTCAAAACATAAATCTCCAATACAGCGTAAGAGCGGAAAATAGAATGATCACCACTGAGGAAGAATTATTTACGAGTAAAATGTTTGAAAATGCTAGATCAGGAGTTCAACATTCAATTCCAATAAGTACAAACTTTAAAATTTTAAAACATTTTAACCTTGCGGCCAGTGCAAATTATAAGGAGGTATGGCAACCTAAAACGGTAAGATACAACAACTATGATCCTTTTATAGATGGAGTGAAAAAAGATACTATAAGTGGATTCAGTGCTTTTAGAACCTATAGTTATGGATTAAATATGGCAACCACCATTTATGGGACTGTAAATTTTGAAAAAGGAAAGATACGTTCAATTAGACATACCATTCGCCCCTCAGTTTCTTACAGCACTGCACCTAGTTTTGATCAATACTATGATGAGTACATTATTGATGCTGATGGAAATACTAGAGAATATTCCCCTTTTGAAGGTGGTCTTTTTGGAACCCCATCAAGAGGTATATCTCAAAGTATGGGAATCTCTGTAAATAATGTGTTTGAAGCAAAAATCATTGATCCTGATACAACAAAGACCGAGTTAAAAAAGGTTCAATTATTAAAAAACTTTAACCTTAGTACCAGTTATAATTTGTTGGCTGACCAGTTTAAATGGAGTCCTGTTAGGGTAACTACTGGTATCGATTTATTTGACAGGAAAATGTCCATCAATCTTGGGGCTACAATGGATATGTATGCTCTTGATGATCAAAATCAAAGAATTAATGAGTTTAACATAAATAAAGGGGGCGGACTATTTAGAGTTACAAGTGCAAACTTGAATACTGGTTATAATTTTTCGAATGAAACCTTTTCAAAAGATAAAAAGAAAGAAAAAGAAAAAAATGAGGAAGAGGAAGACCCATTCAGTTTCTTTGAAAATGCCTCTGGAGGAGGAAGGCAAGATGATCTTTTTGGAGATACAATTGGAATGAATAATGACACAACTAATAGGTATGAAGAAGATGATAAAGATGTTTCAAAATATCCATCATACAGAACTCAAATGCCATGGAACTTAAAATTCACCTACTCATTAACTTACAG
>JAYPMF010000093.1:0-6877 GCA_038129785.1 Flavobacteriaceae bacterium | reverse complement strand
AGCGCACACGCATGGGGTGCGTGGGGTCGCAGGTTCAAATCCTGTCATCCCGACTAATTTTTTTGGTGGGAAAACAACCATTTCATCAAATCTGGTTCGGCAAAAGCGTTATGCCAACTGTCATGATTGACTTCTGGATATAAGGTCAACTTAACTGGTGCATCAATCTCCTTTAAAGCCTGATACATTCTCTTTGAATGCTCTACCCATACCACATCATCTTGCTCACCGTGAAAAATCCATAATGGTGTTTTTTGCAACATAGGAGCCCAGTTGGGATTTCCTCCACCACAGATGGGGAGTGCTGCTGCAAAATAGTCTGGATTCCTGCTCACCAACTCAAAGGTACCCATTCCTCCCATAGACAAGCCTCCAACATAACGACGGGTTGTATCAATCTTATAATTCTTCTCCAAAAAAACCATCAAGGCTTCCACTATTTCCAGTTGAGAATTTTTTGGAAGTGACTTCGCATAATTGTATTTTTTTTCTAAAGAAACCTCATAATCTCTTTTAACACTCGCCCAATAAGACTCCTTGGGGCATTGAGGAAACACAACTATAGCAGGATATTTTGCTCTAAAAGGGACAGATTGAAAAAGATAACTTCCATGAACTAACTGAGATTCATTGTCATTGCCTCGCTCCCCCGCTCCATGAAGCATGACAAGTAATGGATATGTATTTTGAGAATTGAAGTTTTTGGGCAAAAGAATTCTATAAGGAAGGGTGTCTCCATGATATTCAAAAATTTTTACCTCATATTCTTGACCAAAAGTGAAGGAGGAAATTGATGCAATTATTATTAAAAAATAATTTTTCACAAAAATATAGTTTAAGACCCTGTTGATTTTTCGATTGGTGAGTCATCACAGTCAATGAATCCTGCTACGTATAAAAGTCCATTTCTTAGAAATTGAAGTAATTTTGAGTTGTCATAACTCTGTGCGTTGTGAGAGGGAGATGAATAAAAAATCCTGCCGCGTCCATGGCGTTTGATCCATGAAATGTATTTTATTTTGTCAGTGGGTCGCTCACGCTTCATCTTAATCTCATCCAATTCCATGAATAAAAGCGGTCTAAAGTCATATCTAAAATAAGCGTTTTTAAAAAAATATGGCTCGTCGTAATGGATGAAGCCTTCAGGGTCAAAACTGCTTACTAAAGGGTGATCGGGATCAACCAGTTTGACATGAATTTCCTGTTGCGGGGGGTGGAAATCAAAACTTCCTCCTACCATATCACTAAAATCAATAGAATTATTTTGCATTACAATCGCACCGTGAAGAAGCACAAGTCCTTTTCCTTTCTTTACAAATTGAATTAAATTATCTTCCATTTGTTTAGCTTTCTTTATTTTTTGTTTTCGACTTAATGTGGAATCCTCATTGAAAATATCCCAAAACAAATCCCTTCGATCACTTTTGGAATTTGTGTTGTTTAGAATTATGACATCATATTTTGAAATTTTATTTTTATTAAAAACGGTGTAATCCATTGACAGAGTTACCTCAAAAGCACCTGAATTTTGAGCAATAATATTCATTACTGCTTCCGTGTGTGGTATGGTCCAATGCTTATAGCCGGTATGCAAGGAAAAAATTAACAATTTTTTCTTGACCTTAGTCGCTATATTTTTTTGGACTTTCACCATAGATTCGATTTTTGCAATCCACTCCGAATTCAATTCAAAAGGAGGCAAACTTTGTCCATGTCCTGCTAAAAAGACAAAAAACAAAAAAACAAAAGGAAATAATTTACATTTAAGCATCTCTAAAATTTGTTATAGAATAAGGCAAGATTACTAATTTTAATTAAGAAATAATTATTGAATTTATTAAATTTACCTTTTAGAACGTGTGCGTACACGTTTATAAACTCAGAAAAACATTGAATAATTGAAATAATTAGTAATAAAATTTTAAAGTTAGGTAAAATGAACATCGTAAATACAAAGCATCCCTTTGCGTTTTATAAATTATGATACAAAATCCAATGTCATAAAGTTAAAATTAACAAACAATTAACCAATTACTTAACTTTATAGATTTACACCTCTTAAATGAAAAACTTTTACATCTTGTCCTTGCTGGTATTTAAATGTTTTAATGTAACTGCACAAGCCTGTTTGTGTATGACGGTGGAAGATAATTTCAAGATTGCTCTCCAGAGACCTATATCGGTTGAACTCGATAAAGAAAAAAAGGACTGCTTAACTAAAAATATTGTGTTGATAAAAAGATCCCAAAACAAGATAGAAATTATCCCATATCAAATAGATCCCAGTCAAGAAAATAAAATCTGGTTTTTGCATACAAGTATTGATGGGGCAAAAATTAATTACTGCTTTGAAAATAAAGTAGATCAAAAGGAAATTCCCCTATTCAAATACAAAAAAGAGAACGGAGATCTCAAGATGAGTTTTGGGAATCAATCATTAATTCACTACCGTTACGAAATAAAATTACCGTCTGAGGGTGTTGATAAACTTTATCAAAAATCCGGTTATATCCACCCCGTTATTTCTCCAAAAGGAGATACCCTTACTAGAATTCAACCTCCAGACCATTACCACCATTACGGTGTTTGGGGACCCTGGACAAGAACCAAAATCGATGATGTAGGTGTAGATTTTTGGAATCTGAAAGACGGACAGGGTACCGTCTTATTTAAAGGTTTTGACAATATTGACTCTGGCCCATTGTATGGAAGCTTCATTGCACATCAAGAACATATCAATTTGACCCCAAAAAAAGGGCCTCAGTTGGCGCTCAATGAAAAACTAATGGTTAAGGTCTGGAAAAACAATAATCCCGATCAGTACTTTATAGATTATACTTCTAACTTCAGCTCTCCTTTAAAGAATGGCATTCTCTTCGAAGCCTACAGATATGGGGGTGGCTTAGGGTTTCGCTTTAAAGAACAATGGAACAAAGACAATTGTGAGGTCATTACATCCGAAGGAAAAAACAGAGCAGCGGCTGACGGCACCTCTGCAAGATGGTGCATAGTCTATGGAGAGGCCAGTGAGGGAGAGGGCAGTACGGGTGTTCTTTTTATGAGTCACCCCAACAATCAATCTCATCCGGAACCTATGAGAATATGGCCAATGAATGCCAATAAAGGAAGGGGTGATATGTTTTTTGAATTCTGCCCCATTAGACATAAAGAATGGAAAATTGAACCCCAACAATCCTATGAATTGAATTACCGCATGCTTGTTTTTGATGGTAAGATCACTCCCCAAGAAGCTGAACAACACTGGAGAGCATTTGCTTTTCAACCCTTAATAGAGATATCAAAATAATTAAACCAATGAAAAGAAGAAAATTTATAGGTAAAACTGCATTGGGAACAGCTGGTATGGTAAGCTTTCCCACAATAGTGCCGGCTAATGTGCTTGGAAAAAATGCTCCCAGTAATAAAATAAATATTGGTCAAATAGGTTGTGGGCGTATTGCGCGTTCTCATGATTTGATTGATACCATGGCCTATGACATTGCCAGCGTTATGGCGGTTTGTGATTTGGATTCCAAAAGGATGGGAAACGGAAAAGAATTGGTCGATAAGTTCTACCAAGAAAAAAAGGGAAAAACCAATTACAAAGGTACTAAGGTGTATGAAGACTATCGCGAAATGTTAATGGACAAAGACATTGATGCAGTCTTGATCTCTACGCCCGATCACTGGCATGCTCAACCGGCAATGGAAGCGGCCATGGCGGGAAAAGACATTTATCTTCAAAAACCAACCTCCCTTACCGTCGAAGAGGGAAGACAGTTGGTCAATGCAGTTCAAAAAAACAAGGTCGTTCTTCAGGTAGGAACACAACAAAGGGCCATGCCTCAATTCAGAATTGCAGCTGAGTTAGTGAGAAACGGAAGAATTGGAAAATTACATACCGTAAAAATAGGTCTACCGGGAGATCCAGGAGGACCAGTAGCCCCCGCTATGCCCATTCCTAAAAATTTAAATTTTGACATGTGGTTGGGCTCAACACCTGAAGTCCCATATACAGAAATTGGGGTTCACCCACAAGAGGGATATGGTCGACCAGGTTGGCTCAGACACGAAAATTACGGTGCTGGAATGATAACAGGTTGGGGTCAACACCACTACGATTCTGCCGCCTGGGGTATGGACACCGAAATGGTGGGGCCCTCATCAGTTCAAGCCATTGCTGATTTCCCTAAATCAGGGCTTTGGAATGTTCATGGAGATTTCATGGTAAAACACGAATATGATAACGGTATAATTGTGATAACCAGTGGTGGATTTCCAAATGGGATAAGGTATGAAGGATCAGAGGGTTGGATTTTTGTATCAAGAGGGGCTTATGTGGCCTCAAGTTCTGACCCTGTGGCTCGAGAAAAAAGCAAAAAAGCTTTAGATGCCTCTGACCCAAAAATCCTATCCTCAGAAATTGGTCCTAATGAAACTCATCTCTACAAAATTGATGATCAGCACGGCAACTGGCTTGACTGTATTCAATCCCGAAAAGACCCCATTTCTCCCGTCGATATGGGGCACATGGCATGTGTGGTCTGTCTGATCAGTCACATTGCAATGAAAATACCTCGAAAACTTCAATGGAATTCGAAAACTGAAAAATTTATTAATGATGACGAGGCCAATGCCCTTTTGACCAGATCTCAAAGAAAACCCTACGGAACTAATTATTTGAAAGCTTAATTAAAGATTAAAATGAATACTAAATATTTTTACTGGATTGCAATTGCTGCATTCATCATGGGTTGCACGCTAAAAGAAGAAAATGCAAAAGTAAAACTGATGACCCTTGACCCTGGTCATTTTCATGCAGCTTTAATCCAAAAAACTTCCTATAAGGACATCGATAATACCATTTACGTCTACGCCCCTGAAGGGGCAGAGGTGAAAGATTTTTTAAGTAAAATTAAAGGTTACAACAACAGGCCTGAAAACCCCACAAACTGGACGGTAAAGAAACACCTTAGTAATGATTATCTTGAAAAAATGATTGCGGAAAAACCAGGAAACGTAATGGTGGTTTCGGGAAAAAATTCCAAAAAAATAGATTATGTATTGGCAGCGGTCAATGCAGGATTAAATGTTTATGCCGACAAGCCACTGGTTGTAAATCAAGAAGGTTTTGAAAAACTCCAAAAAGTCTTCGAAATTGCCAAGGAGAAAAATCTTTTGGTCTATGACATCATGACCGAAAGATTTGAGGTGACAACAGGTATTCAAAAAGCCTTATCAATGAAATCCGAAGTTTTTGGGATGCTTTTGGATGGCTCACCATCAGAACCCTCAATCAGCAAAGAGAGTGTTCACCATTTGTCAAAAATCGTTTCTGGAAAACCTTTGGTAAGACCGGCGTGGTTTCTGGATACCAACCAACAAGGTGAGGGGATCGTTGATGTTACTACTCATCTGGTGGATTTGGTGCAATGGGAAGCTTTTCCGGGTCAGATCATTGATCAATCGGATATTAAAATTCTTTCCTCAAAAAGATGGACCACTTCCCTAACTCCCGATCAGTTTAAGAACATTACCGGTTTAGCTTCCTACCCCGAATACCTTGTAAAAGATGTGAAATCCGATACCCTCAACATTTACTGTAATGGAGAAATCAATTACACCATCAAGGGAAAGCACGCAAAGGTATCCGTGATTTGGGATTACAAAGCACCGAAGGGAACAGGAGATACCCACTATAGTGTCATGCGTGGGTCAAAAAGTGACCTCATCATCAAACAAGGTGAAGCCGAAAATTATAAGCCTACCCTTTATGTAATTTCGAAAGAGGGAGAAAACTTTGAATCGAATCTAGAAAAAGCTCTTGAGTCAATTCAGGATGAATATCCAGGCATAGAAGCAGATAAAATATCCGATTCAAAATGGAAAATTTTGATTCCTGAGGTACTTAAAATTGGACATGAAGCTCATTTTGGTCAAGTCACAGACAACTTCCTGAAATACTATAAAGATGGGAAATTACCTGAATGGGAAGTGCCTAACATGATCACAAAATATTATACCACTACTCAAGCTTACAAAAAAGCGTTTGAATAATAATTATTTATGTAATTTTAAATTGGTATGAAGAAAAACTTTTTTACTCCGTTGTTGATTAGCATATTCAGCTTGAGTTCTTGTATATCACAAGAAAACCCACCTGAAATAAAAACCCCTGACCAATCAAAATTCACAACTGAAACTATTGTTGAAGGGATTGATATTCCATGGGGAATGGATTTTATCAGTGAAAATGAAATTTTAGTGACCGAAAAAAAAGGGATTATTTACAGGGTGTCAAATGGAAAAAAAACAGAAGTTTCCGGACTTCCAGAAATTTATCAAAGAGGACAAGGGGGCCTGATGGATGTTGCTTTACATCCCGATTTTAAAAGTAATAAAATCATCTATTTCACCACCGGGGTTCACCTTGAGGGTGAAAAAGGAGGAAATACTGCCTTGTACTGTGGGGAATTAAATGAAAATAGTTTATCCAACTTAAAACTACTCTATAAAGGTCAACCCAATACCAAAAAGGGTCAACACTGGGGTTCAAGAATTGTTTTTGATGACAAAGGACATTTATTTTTTGGTATTGGAGATCGTGGAAATCGCGATGTCAATCCCCAAGACCTCAATCGTGACGGAGGTAAAATTTATCGTTTGAATCTTGATGGAAGTATTCCGAAAGACAACCCATTTGTCAACCAAGAGGGAGCTCTAAAAGCAGTATATTCTTATGGACACAGAAATCCCCAGGGAATGACTGTACACCCGAAAACCGGTGAGATTTGGGAGAATGAGCACGGCCCAAAGGGTGGTGACGAAATCAATATTGTTCAAAAAGGAAAAAACTACGGTTGGCCGGTTATCACTT
>JAYPMF010000092.1:0-7135 GCA_038129785.1 Flavobacteriaceae bacterium | reverse complement strand
CCGATAACCAAAACGCATGAGCTGTTGAGGGTTGGAACGCCAATTTTTTTGAACTTTTACGAAAAGTTCTATGTGAATTTTCTTGCCAAAAAATGACGTGAGGTCTTTTCGGGCTGCAATACCCACCTTTTTTAATTGTTCCCCTTTATGACCAATGATGATTCCTTTTTGGGTTTCTCTCTCTACCAAAATTACCGATTGAATCCTGATTATCTTTTCTTCCTCCTTGAAAGATTCGGTAACGACCTCTACTGCATATGGGATTTCTTTGTCGTAATGTTCCAAAATACTTTTTCGGATAGATTCATTAACAAAAAATTTCTCGGGCCTATCACTCAGTTGGTCTTTAGGGAAATAAGGAGGTGATTAGGGCAAAAGTTCAATCAACATTTGTAATAGTTCTGAAACAAAAAACCCGGTCAAAGCAGAAATGGGAATGACCTTTGCATTAGGAAAAATTTTAGACCATTCTTTGACAACAGCTTCTAATTCCAATTGACTGGATAAATCAATTTTGTTGATAAGAATGAATAATGGGATTTTGGATTTATTAATCCGCTCCATTAAAGCTTTGTCCTTTATCCTTTTTTCCTGTATTGATATCATATAGAGCAATACATCTGCATCATTCAAAGATTCCTTAACAAAATCCATCATGGAGTTTTGCATTTCATATGAGGGCTTTATAATACCCGGTGTATCTGACAACACCAATTGATAGTGATCCCCATTAATCAATCCAAGAATACGATGGCGGGTGGTTTGGGCTTTGGCGGTGGTAATGGATAAATCTCTGCCCATTAGTGCATTGACTAAAGTTGATTTACCTACATTGGGATTTCCTACAATGGATACATAACCTGATTTATGTGGGATTTTGGTCATGTGGTAAAGATACAATCTTTGGGTTAGCCTTTGTGGTGGTGTATAAATTTCGTAAATTTACACTCTTATCGCGAGGTAGAGCAGTAGGTAGCTCGTCGGGCTCATAACCCGAAGGTCGCTGGTTCGAGTCCAGCCCTCGCTACTAAACAAGACGGACTAGTAAAAATACTAGTCCGTTTTTTATTGGAATCATCCTACCCCATGTAAATGAATGGATTAACCTAAATATTGGGTTCAAATGTGAGGTTCGATATTTTTTGTCGTTCGACGTAAAATCAGAAATAATCAACTTGTTTTACACTTAACACCTTTTTTATAGTTATCTCAACGTCAACATCTACAGTATCTGTAAAATGAATCGACAATTTTCTAGTTCCTTCATTCTTTTCCTGAAATGGCAGGATTGGTGATTCAGGCATCGGTTTGGCGGGCAAAACCTCAAACTGAGCCTCCATAGGTTTAACCAAGTTTACCACTATAGATTTTCCATCCTGTTTGAGAATTGCCTGGCGATTATTTTCAGTGAGTTCTATTTCAGCTTTTGTGTGATAAAACAGGAATAACTCCGATGGCTCTTTGCATTTTATTTCATCTGCAATCCGAAATTCTATTCCTCTGTTTAAGGTAAAAGTTCGTTTAAATGACACCTCATCATAATAGGATTTTGAAACGTCCAATACCGCTATTGCAGATTCTTTCCCAGATTCAAATTTTGTAAATTCAGCAATCCCATCTTCTGTTCTTTTCTGATTACCCCCAAATTTGGGATTAATGACCAAAGTGTTGTGCCCTTCAGCGCGGGTTCTGTAAAAATCCCACCGACCAGCTTTGTTGATATGACGCTGATAGGTTTGCGCATCTTTTCCAAAATCAGTAAACCACCGTACTCCATCGCATTCAAGAATAAACGATCCCAGATCCATATGACTGTGAACACGAGTACTTGAACCACCTTTCAATGCAACAGAAAATCCCTTTCCATTATCCCATGAATCACGCATGGTAACAATCTCAGCTACACGAAAATATTTATCTAAAGGCATACTATTCAAATCAAAGTTTTTGAAACGATCATCAAACCACAACAGATCTAAAATATTTGCTTCTACACCTCTTTTAAGTGCCATATATCTGAACCCAGAATAACGAGCTTGGTCATATCTTTTTCCCATCCAAAAATGTTGGGCAGTTGACATTGCTTTAACATCACTATCACTAAAATTAAAACACATGAGATTAGTTGCAGATAACTGAATTTGAAAATCCCCACTGCGGCGAAATCCCTCCATTGAGCCCAACCCAAAGTCCGTACCTAAACTATTCTCCAACGCATCCAAAAAAAACACGTTATAACGGCTACCATAATCCCAATAAGTTGGCCCCTCGAAGCCTCCACCATCTGGTTCATAAGCTTTCATAGGCAACTGAATGCTTTCAATAGCTGTACATAAGATTTTTGAAGCGATTTCAGGAATATGCTCAGCAATAGCAAGTGCACCTATGGAAATACCGCCATTGCAGACTTGGTTCCAATTGATATTTCCTTTATGCCAACCCACTTCTTTGTCATATACTTCTATAGCAGGATTCAAACCTTTTTGTACGATAGCATCCTGAAGAATTTTTTTTTGCTCTGCACTCCAAAAGTTGTACAACCAATCATAACCAAGGGCAACAGCATGTGTCATTTCGGCACAATCAAGGAAATGCGATGGATTCCAATCGCTGAATGAAGCTACAGTAAGGAGCTCCTGCCATGCCCTTTCTGCATATTTTTTTTCACCTAGAATCAAATAACTCAAACTCAAAGAACGAACCCGTTCAAGTGCTGCTCGGCTTACCCGCAGTAGTCTTCGCCCATCTGGTTTATTATAAACCAATGGTTTCTTATTCAATAACTCTTGAGCAAATTTCAGATTGGATATCCAAATTTGTTGAGCGAGCTCGTCTTCCTGAATCAACGTTTTAATTTTTCCTATACTCTCTGCTGATATTAATCGCGGATGTTGATATTTTAAGGTGTTCAAAACTTCAACTTTTGAGGGAATTTTTATTTTTTCCTGCGCAGCGGAAAGTTGAATACAGGCAACATACAATAAATAAAACCAAATTAACCTTGAGTTTATTTTTGTGTAAGAATCTTTCATTTTATAATAATAACTATAATGAACCGAAAAATCAACTAAATTTTTTATGTACTCTAATTGCTTTTGGAATCTTTTTTTGGATTGAGAATTTTAGAATATTTAATAACTATTAAATGGTAAAAGTCTATTATTTCAAAATAAGGGTCATTATATGATGAGTATCGATCAAGTCTCTCGCAGTCAAACGGATGTTAGATATTTCAAATGAGTTATCTACTAAAAAAACAAAACATTTATACCTTTATAGAGTAACCGTTTTTAATTCCTTAAAAATCACCCTTTAAACATCTTGTGAAAAAAGGAAAATTATCAGTAACAACATAGTAATAAATTCCATCAGGAAACTCTGGTGTTACTCCAAATCGTCCATTGCATTGATCTAAATCTCCAAGTCCTTCAACGTATTCATAATCTTGCGTAAAAGCACCCATTGGAATTGGTGTATTTGGATTAGTTGTTCCTTGACCAGGCCCACCTATTAAAGCAGTTAAAGTCGAAGGTCGATTAACATCAGGCTCAGATTTCAATCTATAACTCGGAGTCATTGACTTGATAACGCTTTTAGAATTATTAGCTTCAGAATAACCATATCTTGCATATACTGGAAACCCATCAGACGCCCATCCAACTATTGTCATCTTTTGATTGTTGCCTAGAAAATCTATCAATAGTTCTGGCATTCCGTGATAGTGATATGAACCATTCGGTTGCACATGAGCATGATTCATATCGTCACCAAAGTCAAATGTGTCATGTCCTAATGCCTCAATATTCCAATTCCCCTGACCTCGTGCTAGACTACACTCACCTAAATCATTACATCTACCAGCTGTCGCAGGATCAAACTTGACACTGTTTAGTGCATAAGCGATTGATAAGGCAGGACCCACAACCTCCAATCCACTTTCCGTAATTATTTCTGGACATAGGGTAAATCTCTGATTTATATTTTGTTCTGCAATTGTATTTGGATTGTCAACATTTGGAAACGTTCCTACCTCATGATTAGGAATACCGTTTCCAACTAAAATTCTGTCATTACCATCAGAAGTCCAAGAATATCTACTGTAATTATTCACTGACTCGTCATCATTATAGATTTCTTCATCTATGTCGACTAAAACACCAGCAGTTGAATAATCTCCTGAACAGTCTAAGTCATTTTGTTCTTGAGGTTCTTCATTTTTATTACACGAAAACAGTATAATTATAATGGATAATTTTATGAGGTATTCCATTTTACTTGTTTTTAGATTTTACAAACAAACCGATTAAGAAATCAAAAACCCTACTTTTGGATTAAAAAAAGTTGTTAAAACTGAGTTTTGTGATCAGTTAAATTACTTAAATCTAGTAACATAAGATAACACCTTTCATGGAAAACAATAAATAGCATTTTTAAATTAGTTATTTTGTTAGAATAGTCATTTCAAAATTATCTACTAAAACAATAAAAACGTAATGCTATTTTAGTTTAGCCATTTCATTTTTTTTTAAAGATGTCCAAAAGAATTTTATATCCTGTTTTTCTATTGTTAATTCCTCTAATTGGAATGATTATCACCGATGAAATTAAATGGGGTCTATTTGATTTCATAATAATGGGTTCTCTAATAATTTTCCTAAGTGTTACAATTAATTTTGTTTACAACAGTAATAATATAAAAAGTCGACTTCTATACATTGGAATATTGGTTCTAATTTTTACTTTAATTTGGGTAGAATTAGCAGTAGGTGTTTTTGGAACTACTTTTGCGGGTAGTTAAGTAATCAATTATTCAGTCTTGCAGCATGTTTGAAGATAAGTAGGATATAAAATATATTATTAGCTCAACTTTTCACAATTAAAGGTTATTAAATCGTATATTATATTTGTCTTTTAGGATGAAACTTATTATCGATACTTTGAATTAATTGTCGAATAAACACATATTGGTTGTAAAACTTAATATACCATATTTTATTTTTGGATATGGCTAAATCTTGGAAGGAAAAATTTTTCTCAAAAAGGAAATTTGAGATAAAAACAATACACAAAAAAGTATGGGGACATGATGCTGGTTCGAAAATGTTAATCCCTACACCTTTAATTATCCAAGAATATATTAATCATATTGAGTCTGGTAATGTATCAGATATTGAAAAAATGAGAAATGACCTAGCAATTGAATATGGTGCAGATTTTACTTGCCCATTGACTACTGGAATTTTTCTTAGAATCGTAGCTGAATATAATTATGAGAATTTAAATAAAAAGGATTTTGAAATCTGTCCTTTTTGGAGAATAATAGACCCAAATAGTAAAATTTCTGAGAGACTTTCATTCGACAAAAACTTTATTTTTAGTCAAAGAGATAATGAGAAAAATCAAATTTGATTTGATTTACTTTGCATAAATTATAAATAGAATTTTAGCTAAAACAGTGGAGTATAAATTTATTGAAGCAATTTATATACTTATGAGGAAATATAAACTTATTTTAATCACACTATTGATCATTGTATTATTCTCATGTGATAAAAATGAAAAATTAGCTAATGAGAAACCTATCCAAGAGAAAGGCGTCAATTTTAGTGTTGATAATAATTATATTTTAAAAAATAATATTCCTTTTAAAATTAAGGGTGTAGTCTATGTGCCTGGATATCCTGGCTTTTTACCATGGGAAATTGAAAATTCAATTTCATTACCAATCGAATTAAAAAAAAGTATTTCATCTGATATCACTGAAATAAAATTAATGGGCGCAAATACCATACGATTTTGGGGAGCACCAAAATATTGTTATGAGGCACTTAAAAATATTGGAGACCTGAATTTTATACAAGTAATTTGGATTAAGGATGATGAGCCAGATTTTCAAAATCCCTTATTCAAAGAGGACACAAAGAAATATATACGACAAGTAATTGATCGAATTTATACTGTTTTTGACGATAATTCACCCCCACTAGTAGCTTTAACAATTGGTAATGAGCTTAGTGAAAAAAGTATTTTATCAACTAATGCTGCGCATCCTAACATAAATAGTTTTATTGGTAACCACATTACCACGGAATCCAACATCACTGCTACTGAGGCATTTATTGCTGAAATGGCAGATTATGCAAGTACGTATGAATTTAGCACTTACGGTAATAAGTCATTGCTTACCTATTCTAATGAAATACGAACTGAAGATATAATTGACATTCCATTTCTTGATTTCGTCTCTCACAATGCATATTCTTACGCAGTTGATTATTACAGACCTGAAACTACACCAGGGAGTAATTCAGGAACTATTTTTCAGGGATGGGTTGAGCAAATAAAGTCCAAACATCCGTATAAACCTTTACTTATTACTGAGACTGGATTAAGTGTTTCACCTAATGCTAGACACGTAGGACCACCAAACTATGGTTATGGTGGAAATACTGAGGCAGAACAGGCAACAGGTTTGCTGCAAAATATAAATGATATAGATACATCAGCATTCCCTCTGGCAGGTGTTTGTGTTCACGAATTTTCAGATGCATGGTGGAAATTTGGATTAGAAGATTCTTATTCTCAAGATCCTAATGATGTTGAGGAATGGTTTGGAGTAGTCAAGCTGAAAGATTCATCTGATTGGTATAAAACCGAGCTAAGGAGTTCGTATCATGCCCTTAAAGAAAAATGGTATTTAGATAACCAATAATTCAAAAAAACCATTGAGATATTTGACCTTAACGGAAAATTAGAATGGCTAGTTTTATCCCCTAACTCAATTTGAATATTAATAATTTAATAATCTCATACTAGTTCATAAATTCAAACCTACTGGTAACCTTTATAAAATTCTGATGGTGTACATGATTTTAGCTGTTTAAAAACTCTGTTGAAATTTTCTTGTGATTTAAACCCAGATTTTTCCGCAAGAGCCTCCATTGAAAAGTTCTCTAAATATCCTTGCTTAATTAGTTTACAAGCATACTCAACTCTGAAAGAGTTGATATAAAGTGGAACTGACATTTTGCTATTTTTTTTAATACTATCTCTTACTAATTCATTTCTGTAGCCTATTTCAACAGAGATGTTAGAGATAACATAATTAGGATTCAAATAGCCTTTACTCCCAGAA
>JAYPMF010000091.1:2176-7234 GCA_038129785.1 Flavobacteriaceae bacterium | reverse complement strand
ATCAAAAAATTCAATCTTAGAAGATTTTTTTGTGGAGCTTTAATTTATCATTTTCAAGAGAAAATGAGCCAGACTGAACCTCATTTAGCCACATGCAGGTTTTTTCAAAGCCCCCAAAAGGAAAGCAATGGAAGGATTTAAGCGGGGAGTCCGAGCCAGCATAATTAGAGAGGCCCAATAGCATTTCATCATTGGAAGTCTTGGTAAGCAAATCAGAGACTTTAGAAGAATTCTTTTTTAAAAAGTTTAAAGAGTTTCCAACACCACTCATCAAACCAAAGTTAAGTAAAGTCTTAAAAGAAGCAGGACCTGGGAAGCCCACTCTAACAGGAAGATCGATATTTTCTGATTTTAGTTTTTCACACCATGTAATGAAAGGCTCAGCGTTAAAGAAAAATTGAGTAACTAATTCAAAATTTAAATTTTTTAATTTAGATAGCTCAAATTTTTTATTAAGAAATTGATCAATAGTTTCTTGATTGATATCTGGAGATCCCTCTGGATGACCGGCTATTCCAATATGATGAAATCCAAACTCAGTCAATAAACCAGACTCCAAGATATCTAAAGAAGATTTAATTTCTCCTGCTTGGTCGCCACCTCCACCGATGACTAAAATCTTTTCGCTATCTGTTCTATTACGAATTTCTGTTAAAAAATTTTTAACATGATTTAGATCTTTCATTGTTCTGGCAGGAAGATGCGGGATAGGAATTAATTTTTGATTAGATACAAACTCTATAGTTTCTAAAATATCGTTTTCAGAAGCATCAGGAAGATAAGTAATATAAATATGGTTTTTAGTATCTAAGGGTATTGTATCTAATTTAAATCTAACTTTAGGATTTAGTTCAATTGTAAATCCTTGAATTAAAGACACAATATTATCTTTGCTCATGTGATTAAATTACAGAGGATTAAGATTTTAATCTAGTATTTTCAGGATCTAAAAGAGGTTCAGTAGTTACGGTCAAAGGATACCTTTTTCCAAAGTATTCTAATTCCAATTTTGTACCTGTAGAGGAAAGCTCTGAGGGTAGGTATCCATAAACAATATGTTTATCTACAAAGTACCCATAATTTGTACTAGTGACATAGCCTACTGCTTTTCCATCACTATAAATTGGCTCTGTTCCTAAGGCCATTCCCTCAGAGTCGTCCATTACCATACAGGCCAATTTTTTCTGAATAGGTGCCTCTTTGATTTTAGAAAGTGCCTCCTTACCAATAAAATCAGTATCTTTTTTTAATTTTACTGTAAAACCTAATCCAGACTCATAGGGGTTGGTATTAGTGTGTATGTCTGAGCCAAGTGAGCGATAGCCTTTTTCTAAACGAAGAGACTCAAAAGCACCTGCGCCTGAACAAATCATGTTAAATTCTCTGGAAGTATTTCGAAGTTCATCCCATAGAGTTAAACCATATTCTGTTGGAGTGTAAATTTCCCAACCTAACTCACCTATATAAGAAATTCGAACAGCAACACAGGGAATATTGCTAATGGATATTCTTTTAATAGAAAAGAATGGGAATGCTTCATTGGAAATATCATCATCATCACATAATTTTTCAAGAACACTTCTGGAATTCGGTCCCCATAGGCCAATCCCAGCTAAAGCAGACGTCCAGTCAATTATTTGAACACTTCCATCATTGGGCGCATTAACACGTAGCCAATTAATATCAATCATTCCATTACCTGCTCCAGCTAATACCCAAAATTTATTTTCTTCTAATCTGCTAATTGTTAAATCACTTTTTATTCCACCATAAATATTAGAAATGACACTGTAGACTACTTTCCCAACAGGAACGTCTATGTTATTTGTACAAACTTTTTGTAAAAGATTTAAAGCACCTTTTCCATTTACCTCAATTTTCACAAAACCGGTAATATCAAAAAGAGCACCTGTTTGACGAGTAACTAAATGCTCAGCTGCTTGAATGGGTGACCAATACTTAGAAGCCCAACCGGTTCTATTGGGAAAATTTTTTCCTTTAATTAATTCTAAATTAGACTCATACCATTGTGGTCTTTCCCATCCCATAGTTTCAAAGAAATGCGCCTTCTGTCCTTCTAGGCGACTATAAAAAGGACTTCGACGCAGCGGTCGAGGTTGTTCCATCTGTTGAAGAGGATGAATAATATCATAGACCTCACGATAATTTTGCTTACCTCGGGCGCGTAAATATTTTCTTACATGATGATGAGGGTGAAAACGATTTATGTCCCCTTGTCGAACATCAAGCTCAGGCTCGCCATTTACAATCCATTCTGCCATAGCTTTTCCAACTCCACCTGCATGAGTGATCCAGACAGCATTTGCTGTCCAGAGTCCTTTAATTGATGTTTCTCCCATCAGAGGATTCCCATCAGTAGTAAAAGAAAAAAGACCATTGATTTTTCTTGTTAATTTTTTTTCAGCAAATTTAGGAAATAGCCAATTAGACTCTTGATGAGCGCCTGCAAAATCATCTGGTCGAAAATCAACTAAAGAGGGCATTTCTTCAGCATCTTCGGGTTTTTTTAATTCCTCCGACTCTAATATACGAGGCTCATGTCTATAGTTACCAATAACATAAGTGTCATTCCACTGTCTGAAATAGAGACTGTAATCTTGATGTCTCATTAGCGCATGTTCTACTTGAGCTTCTTTGTGCTCTGCTTGAAATTCTTTTAATTCATCAAAAGGTTCTAACCATGCCATTTGATGTTCACAAGGCACAAGCGGCAAAGAGATATTTGCAAGCCTGCCCATTTTAGGTGCCCAAATTCCTGTAGATACCAAAACAATATCTGCTTCATATTCGCCGTGAGGTGTTTCCACTCCACGAATTTGATTATTAGAAATTTTAAAACCTGTTACTGGAGTGTCTCCAATAAATTCCCCTGCATTTAAATCAGTTACGTATTTTGCCATTGCTCGCACAGCCCGAACTGGCGCGGCAAGTCCATCTGTAGGAACATAATATCCTCCATGAATTTTTTCTGGATCGATAAAAGGACTCATTTTAAGTACTTCATCTGGTGAAATTATTTTTGCATCAGTGAGACCATAACTATGAGCTATGCCTAGTTTTCGATATAAATCTTCGTGACGTTCTTTAGTTTTTGAGACCTCGATACCACCGACGGTATGAAAGCATGGTTTTCCTTCATAAGTTAGAGATTGAAGTAAATGAACAGTGTATTGAGCAAACTTACACATCATACGAGAGGGATTTGTTTGGAATACACCTCCTGGTGCGTGGCTTGTAGACCCTCCAGTTTCAAATAGGGGACCTTGATCTAAAATTAGCATATCTTTCCAACCTAATTGCGCTAGGTGATAAGCAGTACTTGCTCCAACAATACCACTTCCAACGATAATGATACGAGACTTACGAGACATTTCCCCTCCTAATATTAGATGTTAGAAATAGCTAATCAGTTCAAAATTTTGATGTCAATACGAAAAAAAAACTAGAAATTTACTGCGTCAATTAATCGATCTTCAAAATAATCAGCAAAAGATCGATTACAACTAATTAGCATATGATTTTCTAATCTATAAATATTACAGTCTATTCTAGCGACTAGTGTTTGAGCTGCAGTCATAGCTTTGAAATTCTTTTCTCTAAAATCGAAATGAGTCAATTTATTCAACATATAAAAGGTGTTGTTCCCACCGATTTGAAAAAAAACCTGAGCATCAGAGAAATTAGTTGCCAAAATAGATGTTTTTTCATTGAAATCCTCACAAATTTTCTGAACTTTAAAATCCTTATTGTCATTGAGGAAAATCAAATTCCATTGGTCAAAGGACATTTTTGCTAAAATATGATTATCATCAGATACTATCCTCAGATTGTCTGAGGGCGGTAGTAACTTCAGTTTTTTGTTTAAAATATTGTTAAACTCGGAATTGCCCGATCCTCTAATAATTATTTGGTGGGTTGAAAAAGTTTTAATCTCAACATCGTTAGAACGAATAACTTCTCTCACGAAACAAGCCTTTCGTTTTTTTCATCATAGAAAATTGGTTTAACGATATCGATAGGAATTGTTTTTTGATCAGAAGTAGAAGCAAAAGCTTTGGTGCCAATTAGGCTGTGACCATCTTTGATTACTGCTAGTCCAAAAGTATGGCCCATTGTAGGACTGTGATAACTTGAAGTTATATGCCCTAGCATTGGGACGGGAGTCTCTATGGTTTCTCGTAATAGAATATGTTGTCCTTCTTGAATTTGATCTTCTTTATTTGTAGGCATGATACCCACAAGTTGTTTACGATCTGAACGAACAGTATCAGAACGAGTAAGAGACCTTTTTCCAAGAAAATCAGTTTTGTTTTTTCCAATCATCCAATTTAACCCTAAGTCTATTGGAGTAATAGAGCCATCTGTATCTTGACCTACTATGATATATCCTTTTTCCGCTCTAAGAAGGTGCATTGTTTCGGTTCCATATGGTATCAAACCAAACTCTTTTCCATATTCATGAATTCTCTCCCAAATTTTAAGAGCGGAACTAGCAGGCACATAGATTTCATAACCCATTTCTCCTGTAAAACTGGCACGCATAATTCTTATTTGGGTCTTCTCAAACTCATGGAATTGAAAAGTCATAAAAGGAAAAGCTTCATTCGAAAAATCAATCTCGGAAAAAACTTTACTCATGATTTCACGAGTTTTTGGTCCGCTAATATTAAATGTAGCAAACTGTTCAGTGATCGAATTCATGTAAACTTTTAAATTTGGCCATTCTGTTTGAGCATATTCTTCCATGCATGCTAAGACATTTGCGGCTCCACCAGTTGTAGTAGTAGCAATGAAGTGTTCATCAGAAATTTTACATATAATCCCATCATCTTTAACCATTCCATCTTCGCCTAACATCAAAGCGTAGCGGGCAGACCCAGGCTTCATTTTTGTAAAGCTATTTGTGTAAATTAAATTCATGAAATTAAGGGCATCTTTTCCTTTAATTTCAATCTTTCCAAGAGTGCTTCCATCTAAAACACCAGCATTTTCACGAACGGTTTTGCTTTCCCTTTGAACAGCATCATGCATTGACTC
>JAYPMF010000091.1:0-2166 GCA_038129785.1 Flavobacteriaceae bacterium | reverse complement strand
AGCGATAGCTGCAAAACTAAGAGGTGCATAAGGTGGTCGATAAATCGTCGTCCCAACCTCGTTTACTTTTTTGTCTAAAAGATCAGAAACAATGCCAAGGGCATTAATACTACTAATTTTTCCTTGGTCAGTTCCCATGCTATTAGTTGTAAATCTTTTAAGATGCTCAATACGATCAAAGCCCTCTGAAATTGCCTGTCTGATATCTTTTGTAGTAACATCATTTTGTAAATCAATAAATGTTTTAGACCACATTGATGATTTATGGGCAGCAACTTCCCAAAGCTTTTGTATTTGATATTCATTTGCTGTGCTTGATTTAATTTTTATTTTTATTTTATTTGCGTTAAAAGTTTTTAACTTTTTATTAATCTCATTTTCAACTTCATCTAAATTAAATTGACCGCTAGCCGAACCTAAAGTGATAGTATTTTGGAAAGGAGTAGAAGGTTTATAAGTAAGATCTTTTTCATCCCAGTCGAGCAAACCTTTTGATTGCGTGAAAAGATGCACATCTGGATTTATTCCACCAGAAACACATAAAAAATCTGTAGCAATTTCGCTTGTTCCACCAGAACTATCCTGAACAATTATTTTCTGTAATTTTTTATTGCCATACGCAGCCTTAACTTGCGCATTAGTATATAAAGGTATGTCGTTCTTTCGGATTAAATCAAACAATTGTCCTTCTATTTGTTCACCTGACCTAGAGTCAATATAGGCTTTTGGCTTAATATTTAATTCTAGAAGTGTTTGCACTAAGCTGTTGGAGTTTGAGTTGTTACTAAAAATTACTGGCTCTTTTGACGGTATGACTCCATATCGACAAATATATTTTTCAAATGAAGCACCCAGCATAATTCCAGGGAGATCATTATTTTGAAAAGATAAAAAACGCTCAATGTGACCGTTACTAAGAATGACATGTTCTGTTCTAATTTTATGAAGAGTGCTATTGACTTTATCCTCAGCAGGCTTGGCTCCTACATATTTATCTTCAACCGCAATAAGGTGATTGATATAATTATATGTAGTTACAAGAGTATTTTTTAAAATTTTAATATTCTTAGAATTCTCAATGTTTTCAATAGTTTCTTTAATCCATTCTTGAGATCTTTTGCCATTAATCTCATTTATCTTTGATGAATTATTTAATATCCCACCTAATTGATTGTCACTTTCAATCAATAAAACATCATAGTTTGTGTTAATAAGTGAGACTGCTGCTAGCAAACCATTGAGACCACCACCTACAATGACAATGTCAACGTTATGGTGGAGATGAGAGCTAATCGCTTTAAACTCTTTAGGGGGCTTTCCAAGACCCGCAGCTTTTCTGATAACAGGTTCATAAATTTTTTTCCAAAAACTTTTATGTGGTCCCATAAAAGTTTTGTAGTAAAACCCAGCAGAGAAAAGAGGCGAAAATACATTATTGATACTGCCAATATCAAAATCGAGTGATGGCCATCGATTTTGACTCTCTACTTCCATCCCTTCGTAAATTTTTTTTACAGTTGCTCGTACGTTTGGTTCTGAATACTCACTTATAATTTGAACAAGAGCGTTAGGTTCCTCAATGCCACAAGTATAAATTCCTCGGGGTCGGTGATATTTAAAACTTCTTCCAATTAATTTTATTCCATTTCGAAATAGGGCACTTGCAATCGTATCTCCTTTATATCCAAAATATTTTATTCCATCAAATTTGAAGCTAATCTTCTGATGAAAATGAATGAACGGACTATTTTGATTATTTAGTTCGATCATTTCTTTACAGTAAAATTGCCTGAACCCACATCTGGCTCTCCAGATGGAGTTTTAATTTTATTTTCAAATTTTTTCAAAGGCGGTTGTGGGTCATCTAATTTATAAATTTCTAAAATTTCATCAGTTGAGGTATCACGAACACAGTTAAACCATTTACGACATCCATGAGAATGGACCCATCTCTCATAAAATAGACCTTTTGGATTGGATCGAATGAAAACATATTCTCCCCATTCTCGATCACTTATATCTTGTGACCCATCGGGGCGTTTAACGTGCGCCTCACCGCCGTTGGAAAATTCAGATTGGTCTCTTGGTCCGCAATAAGGGCAGTCTATCACTAACATTGAATTTTAATGAGCTACTGCTGCAGCTCCATGTTCATCAACTAATTTA
>JAYPMF010000090.1:0-7333 GCA_038129785.1 Flavobacteriaceae bacterium | reverse complement strand
GTTTGATGATGATAATCAGACCTATACCGGTAAGCATTCCTCGAATAACAGAGGTTGGAAAATAATATCCAATAACGCCTGCTTTTAAGATTCCCAAAAATAGTTGAAACATACCTCCTAAAAAAACAGACAAAAGAAATATTTCAAAGCTACCCAAAGCGGAGATAGCAGACAAGACTATTGCAGCCAAACCAGCAGCAGGACCACTTACTCCTATTTGAGAGCCACTTATAAGCCCTACAAAAATTCCTCCTATTATTCCTGCAATCAAGCCAGAAAACAAGGGTGCCCCACTTGCCAAAGCAATTCCTAAACACAAAGGAATTGCAACAAAAAATACAACTATACTTGCAGGTAGATCGTGTTTTAAATTTGAAACTAAATTTATTTTTTTCATAACATAGATTTTTGATTATTCTAGGAATAATCGATTGATTTGTAACAAAAGTTTTAAGATAAGGTGCAGTAAACCAATACTGGTTTGTTATGAAAATTCAGGTGGAGGTTCAGGGATTTCAAAAACAAATAAATAAAAGGGATTGTTACGGCCTAAAAAATCTGCCCCTTTAAAGTCTAAAAACAGTTGGCTTTCCTCAATATTACGAATAATTTTGTCAATCTTTAATTTCTCTTGTTCCTTATCAGTATCTCCCTCAAAATCCATCTGAATTATAAAAGTATTACTAAACTTAAAATCAAGGAATCCTCCTAATGTACCTGTTGATTGGAAGAGCGTTACCAAGGACAAAATAACTACCAAAAATTTCCTCAGAGGCGTTGAAATCATGGGCGCAAAATTATACTATTTTAGTATAGTTAAAAAATTAATTTGACAAATTGTTTACTTAGAAACTGATCCAAAAGTTGATGGAGAAAAATTGATTTCCAAAGTTGGCTTAAAGTACCTATTTTCATAGGGAAGAATCAAGAAAAATAAAATGAGAAACTTGAAATAAATCAGCAGCAAAAACAACAATGAAATAACTAATTACGAGGACTTGTTTTGAGAAATTTCAAATTTTGCTAACTTTCAGAATAGAAGAAAATCAAAAGAACGGATGAAAATCGGAACTTGGATATCAATATTTACTATTTTCTCAATAATTTTAAATCCTTCTAAAACTGAGGATGATTTAATTATAGAAGGATTCAATTACATCAATTCTAAACCTGTTTTTATTCATCTTAAGGATGGAAGAATATCAAAAATAGTTCCCAATAAAAAATCATCTAATTCTCCCAAATTATTTGTTGCTCCGGGACTAATTGATATTCAAATTAATGGATATGTAGGAGTTGATTTCTCAGGTCCTAACTTAACTGTAGAGGATGTAGTAAAAGCTACTAAAGCACTCTGGAAAGTTGGGGTCACCTCCTATTTCCCAACAGTTATCACTCAAGATATGTCCATCATTAAAAAAAACTTGGCCATACTGGCAAAAGCAAAGGATGATCCTGAAATTGGAATTTCTATTCCTGGATTTCATTTAGAGGGGCCATACATTTCTCCAAAAAAGGGTTTTAGGGGGGCTCATTTAGAGAAATACATCAAAAAACCCGACTGGAAAGAATTTTTGGAACTTCAAAAAGCAGCAAAAAATAATATCAAACTAATTACCCTCGCTCCAGAGTTGGAAGGGGTAATTCCATTTATTAAAAATTGTGTAAAAAATGGCTTA
This sequence comes from Flavobacteriaceae bacterium, assembly GCA_038129785.1. GTDB lineage: Bacteria > Bacteroidota > Bacteroidia > Flavobacteriales > Flavobacteriaceae > UBA8316. The sequence continues at coordinate 5,654 of JAYPMF010000090.1, read as the reverse complement.
GTAGTATCGTTGGGACATCATAACGGAACCGCAACAGATATCCAAAATGCTGTGAATGCAGGGGCAAGAATGGCAACACATTTGGGGAACGGCTGTGCCAACCTGATCAATCGTCACCATAACCCTATATGGCCTCAATTATCTGAGGATCTTCTCAAAATCAGTATCATAGCAGATGGATATCACCTTACAAAAGAGGAAGTCAGGAGCTTTTACAAGGTAAAAGGTTTTGATAATACCATTTTGGTATCGGATGCATTAGATTTGGCAGGTTTGCCTCCAGGAGAATATATTCGTGGAGAACGAAAACTAGTCCTGACACCGGAAGTAGTAAAATTTCCAGGGGAAAATGTTTTGGCTGGTGCAGCCTCACCCATTACAAAATGTATAGATGTGATGATGGAGTTCACACAATGTAGCATTGCAGAGGCCATCAAAATGGCCTGCTCTAATCCAGCAGAAATGTTTTCTCTAAATCACTTAGGTGAAATATTGCCCAACAAAAGAGCCGATCTGATTCTTTTTAGTAAGGAGGCGAATAAAATTGATATTCATAAAACTTTTGTCAATGGTAAACTAGTTTACTCAAAAAAGTAATCCCTCAATCTCTTTTTGAAGCAATTCAAATCCTGTTAAAACCCATTGTTATTTTGTATATTCCAATCAATTATGGAAACCATTTTAATTAAAAAAGGCTTTGTTCTAGGGGTATTGATTGAAATTTCACTATTTATTTTTTTATACAGTTTTGAGCCAGAGATCAACGAGGTATTTAGGTATGCAGCCCGTTATTCCGGTCGATTATCCCTAGTAATGTATCTTTTATGTTTTTTCCTCTATAAAGAAGCTTCCCTGAAAAACAAATCCCTCGAGATTACCAAAAAAGCCCTTGGGATTTTTGCCATCATGCATGTGATCCATTTTATTTTTTTGGCTTTTTCGATGTACCTAAATGAAGTCCCTATTATACCAACAAGAATGGCTGGCGGTTTTATTGCTTATTTAATGGTAGTCGTTTATCCATTTTATATCAATAAAATTAATAGAAAAGTATATCATTTGATTTACTTCTACTATGTTGGTTTTGTTATGTTAATGACATATATCTCACGCATCCGGGGCCAATTTGTGGGCGCAAACCCAGAGATGTTCCATTTTATCGCAATGGGTTTACTTATCCTATGTTTAGTTTTTTTTGGAATAAAATTGGTTGACTTTAAAAACAGATCGCTCAAATAAGTTGATGAACTATTATTAATTTAGTTCTCCCTTTTTTCAAACCAGAGCATAACGCGGTTATTGTTGAAAAGGTTTAAATTGGCTACACCAAAATTATTGTTCCAATTATTATTCAAGGGCAAATTACCATTCAACTCTAGTTCAACACCTTGCGTTACTGCTTTCAATTGAAATCCGTCGGCTTGGTAATCCATTATTAACTTTACGATCGATGGATTTTTTACAGTTTTTCTCTTTACCTCTTCTCCGTTATCGACCTTATAAACCAACTCTTTTTTTGATTGTTCCAAAATGTCAACAATAATCCACTCTTGGGAATAAATTTGAACCGTTGCTGAAAAAAATAATACAATAAATAAAACTTTCATTTTACTTAGATTTAAAATCACATCAAGACTTATTTTCAATTTTTTTACTCAAATGAACTAATGTAATCATTACTATTGCTACCATTGTATGCAAAAACCCAAAGGCAAAAGCATCCATAATATTTAAGTTACCCCTGATCGAAGAAAGTGAAAAAAAGAATACAGCCAATAGATTAAATACAGCTACACTGTAACCATAAATTAATCTAACTTCCGGTTTGTGCCAAACTTTTTTTAGAATAAAAAAAGTAACAAACCAAAATAAAAACTCGTACAGATACTGAATATCGTTCAATCCCATCATCATTCATCTTCATTAAATTTCGATATAAAGTTATATAAAAAACTCATAGATTCGAATCGTAAGAAAACTCTTAAAATAATTTTGAAACCTCAAACCAAATTTAATCTTATCAGAAACTGTCAAAATGTTTCTAAAATAGCTCATAATTCGGATAAAATTTTTTCCAAATGGTTATGGTATAAAAACCAATCATTACAATAACTTTATAATACATTAGCCAAAAAAAACAAAATAACTCATGAGGATGATTTATTATTTTTTAACGGTTTCCCTTTTTGTGAGCCTTTTGAATGCCCAACAAAATCAATCCAACGATAGTATTTCAATTGATTCATTGAAAACTACAAACGAAAAAAAAAGTAAATTCAACACCTTTGGATTAACTCAATTCTCTTTCAACCAAGCCTATTTTGAAAATTGGATTTCGGGTGGAGAAAGTTCTATGACAGGACTCTTTAGCATTGACTATAATATCAATTATAAAAGTGAAAAAGGTTGGGTTTGGGACAATAACTTGATGCTCTCAATAGGAACCACTTACCTTTCCGGAAATGCCTTTTTCAAAAAAGCCGACGACCGGATTGAGATCAACTCTGTACTAAGCAAAAAAGTAAATACCTATTGGAACTATTCTGCCTACTTCAATTTTAAAACTCAACTATTACCTGGTTACGAATATTTCAAAAAAGATGGTGAGGATCAGAAAAAAAAAATATCTAGAATTCTATCTCCAGCCATCATACAAATGGGATTGGGTTGGTACTACAAAGAAGGAGATCTCGCTTGGTTTAATATTGCACCATTGGCAGCCAGAGGAATTTTTGTAAGTAAAAACTTCACCCAAAACCTACCTCCCGGCGAAAAATATTTTGGAGTGGAAAGAGGTGCCACCAATATAATCTCCATTGGAGCCTCTTTTTCGGGTTTTATCAAATCCAATTTGATGGAAAATATTACTATGGAAAACAAATTCAATGTCTATGTAAACTATCTTTATAAAATTGAAAATATTGATTTTGAATGGAACGCAAACATTAGACTAAAAGTAAACGACAAAATTTCAGGCAACTTGATTTTTCACATACAATACGATGATGATCTAATCGGAAGATTACAAGTAAGAGAATTATTTGGTTTGGGTTTGAATATTGATATTTGATTAAAAAATATTTGAATTTTTTAGGTAATTAGCATAATACCTTTTTTGTTTAAGGCATGAAAAAAAATAACCTCAACCCCTTTTCGCTCTTTTTTCTTTTATTCATCTGGAGTTGTCAAATTCAAAAAAGCAACCCTCCCAATGTAATCCTGATACTTTCTGATGATCAAGGTTGGGGCGATCTTAGCCTCAATGGTAATCTCGATTTAACTACCCCTCACATTGATCGCTTAGGAGAAACCGGTGTTCAATTTGACCGTTTTTATGTAAGCCCAGTATGTTCTCCCACCCGAGCGGAAATTCTGACAGGAAGACACCACGTAAGAGGAGGCGTTTTCAGCACCAGCAGGGGAGGAGAAAGGCTCGATATAGACGAGCAAACCATAGCTGAAGTTTTTAAAAAAGCTGGCTATCAAACTGCTGCTTACGGCAAATGGCACAATGGCATGCAAGCTCCTTTTCATCCAAATAGCAGAGGGTTTGATGACTTCTATGGCTTTTGCTCAGGCCACTGGGGTAACTACTTCAACCCCCTGTTGGAACACAACGGAAACATGGTTAGAGGAAACGGATTTATCATCGATGACTTGACACAACACGGCATTGATTTTATCGAAAAAAATAAAAATCAGCCTTTTTTCCTCTACCTCCCATACAATACTCCTCACAGCCCTATGCAAGTACCGGATCGGTTTTGGAAAAAGTACAAAGACAAAAAATTAAGTCAAATCGGAAGTGAAGGACCTCCCAAAAATCAAAATCAAATCGACCACACAAGAGCCGCACTAGCCATGTGTGAAAACATCGATTGGAATGTAGGGCGAATTATTGAGCACCTTAAAAACAGTGATTTGTTAGAGAAAACTATTGTCATTTACCTCTCTGACAATGGCCCAAATGGAAATAGATGGAATGGAAATATGAAGGGTAGGAAAGGCAGTACAGACGAAGGTGGTGTCCGCTCACCAATGATCATCAATTGGTCCGGGAAAATTCCTAAAGGAAAAATCATCAATCAAATTGCCAGTGGAATTGACCTCCTACCCACATTAAAAGACTTGACGGGAATCAAATCTCAACTTAAAAAACCCATGGATGGTATTAGTCTACAACCCCTTATTATGGAAAAAAACCCCTCATGGCAAGACCGAAATATATATAACTATTGGAGGGGTAAACTAAGTCTGAGAAATCAAAATTACCGCTTGGATTACCAAGATCAACTCTTTGACATGGTGAATGATCCTAGTCAAACCACCGACATTAGTATAGATAGACCACAAGTTGTAAAAGAAATGCTTGAAGCTAAAGAACATTGGGAAAAAACAGTATTGGTTGAACTTCCCAATAAAGATAAACGGCCCTTTTACATTGGTCATACTAGTGTTCAAACCACCCAAATCCCTGCCAGAGACGGAATTCCACATGGAGAGCTTAAACGCTCCAATCGATTTCCCAATTGTACCTACTTTACCCACTGGGTCAATCAAAAAGACAGCATAACCTGGGAGGCAGAGGTCCATAAGGCAGGAAAGTTTGAAGTAACTGTTTATTACAGTTGTGAAGAAGATGCTGTGGGTTCAGTATTTGAAGTCAGTTTTGGTAAAGCCAAAATCCAAGGAAAAATTGCAGAAGCCCATACTACCGAAGAATATGGTGCTGAAGAGGATCGAGTCATAAGACAAGAATCTTATGTCAAAGATTTCAAACCCTTAAAAATTGGGGTGATTTCTTTAGAAAAAGGAAAGGGAACCCTCAAAATCAAGGGGGTCAAAAAAAACGGCAGAGAGTTAATGGACTTTAGGTTGATGTTATTGAAGCGACTTTAACTTTTCTAAGCATGTATCAAAAGAATGACAATTTAGAATTTCAATATTTTCCTTATCTTTAAAAGACATCACTCTCAAATACAAATTAAAAATTGAACCTTTCGATGGGGCAGATCATATCTGGATTTGGTGAACTTCTTTTAAGACTGACTCCAAAGGTACATGAAGACCTAATTGTCCAAGCCGACACATTTGAAATGGGATTTGCAGGAGCAGAGGCCAATATACTGGCTGATCTTTCCCATTGGGGCCATGCAACCCAATTCATATCAGCCTTCCCCGAAAATCCCATAGGTAAAAAAGCAATGATGTTCCTCAATAAAAATGGAGTAGATACCCAAAACATATCCATGGATAAGGGAAGAATGGGAACCTATTATATAGAACACGGTACTGCAATTAGAGGAACTAAAGTGACGTATGACCGTGAAGAGTCTTCTTTTTCAAAATTGTATTTAGGTGAAAAAGATTGGGAAAATTTCTTGGAAAACAGTTCCCATTTCGTGGTCACTGGAATCACTCCAGCCTTATCAGAAAACTGTCAAAAATCTCTTTTAAAAGGATTGAAAATTGCTCAAAAAATTAATTGTAAAACAGTATTTGATCTAAATTTCAGACGCAGTCTGTGGCCAGCATCTAAAGCCAAAAAATCCTTTTCTGAAATACTACCACATATAGACATTATTTTGGGGAACATCGGTTCTGTAAATGATGTATTTGATGCGCAAATAAAAACACAAAATGATTTTAATTCC
>JAYPMF010000089.1:0-7432 GCA_038129785.1 Flavobacteriaceae bacterium | reverse complement strand
ACACTAAGGCCCCTACCTTTGAGTTTATTATAAGTTCTCACTAAGTTTGGATTTTCAACACGACAAGGGCGGCACCAAGAAGCCCAAAAATCTACAATGGTTATTTTACCCAAATTATCTGCCAATTTCACCAATTCACCTGTAGGACTTGGACCCTCAAAGTCAGGAGCAATCTGACCTACCTCAGCAGGTGCTTGAGCAGCATTTATAATTTTATTTAATTTCCCCCCCGTTTTACTTTTTTGTATCCTTGGAGTTAAATTTTCAAAAATTGGTTTTACCTCCTCATTGGTCATTTGTTTGGTCATTAGAAATCGCTCAAGAATCAGAGCCGAGACATAGGAATCAGGGTTATCTTTAATGAATGCAATTTCAAAATCTCTAATTTGATTCTGAACGTCTTTGTATTGCTCTTGAAGATCACTAACCAATAAATTATCCTTGGCTATGTTGGCTTGCTGTAAATCTCTTCCAATATCATTCATGGAGTTTACAAAAACCTTTGTGTCATTTTTATATTTCATTAATGCATCATTAGATACTGTTCCCAGGGCCTGAGAACTCATCAAACTATCCTTATACAAGGAGACTCTAATTTTTCCTGACTCTAGAATAAAAGGAAAATTTCCTCTAATACTTTGAACAGAGAAAAAATTAACATCTGGTGATTCAACAATACCACTCATTTCAAAAGTACCATTGACAACGGTTATGGAGTCAACCACCATTGGTTGTTGATTAGAATTAGCTATAACACGGTAAACCAATTCACCATCTTTGAGGTCGATAGATCCATTGATGATAAATTCACCGCTGTTATTTGAACAACCAATAAAAAATAGATTTGTAAGAAGGAAAAATATGTTTTTCATAATGAAGCTAAATTATAAATTTTAATGCTTTTTCAATGTAAACAAGCTTCCATACTTATTGACAATGTAAATGTAAATAATAAATTATCTTTACATCAACAGATCTTGATTAATGTCAAAACACGATTTTAGCAGCCTCAAGCGAGTTCGAGTTAAAAACGATTTACTTCATCGTCAACTATTCGCTACAGACGGATCTGTCTACAAGATTTACCCCGAAGGTGTTTGTTTTCCAAAAAATAAAGAAGACATAATTGAATTGATCGATTTTGCTCGTGAAAATCAGATTCCTTTGATTCCAAGAGCAGGGGGTACCTCCTTGGCAGGACAAGTAGTTGGAAATGGTCTCGTAGTGGATGTTTCAAAGCACTTCAATCAAATTATAGATTTTGATCCCAAGGCCAAAAAAATTACAATTGAACCTGGGATCGTTAGGGATGAACTCAATAATTTTTTAGCCCCTCATCAATTGTTTTTTGGGCCCAATACTTCCACCTCAAATCGATGTACCATTGGGGGGATGATAGGAAACAACTCTTCTGGAACAACTTCCATAAAATACGGTGTCACAAGAGACAAAGTGCTCGCTTTAGAATGTGTTTTGTATGACGGCAGTGTCGTAATATTTGAAAATTTAAACGAGAACCAATACCTTAAAAAACAAAAACAACAAGATTTAGAGGGTAGTTTATACCGTTTTTTTTCGGAAAAACTTTCCAATCCTATAAATCAAAAAAACATTAGGAGTGAGTATCCACAGGCCTCCGTTCACCGACGTAATTCAGGCTATGCGCTAGATGTTCTTCTCGATTGTTTTACCGATTCCGAACTAGGCGGACTGAACCTTTCAAAACTATTGACCGGTAGTGAAGGCACACTGGCATTTGTTACCTCCATCACACTTGCTCTGGATCCGACCCCTCCTCAGGAGGCGGTTATGGTCGCTGCACACTACGACAGTATCGAAAAGTGTTTACGATCTGTGGCACCACTCATGAAACATCCACTTTTTACCTGTGAGATGATGGATAAAATCATTTTGGATTGCACTAAAAACAATCTTACTCAAGCCAAAAATAGATTTTTTCTTAAAGGCGACCCTAAAGGTATATTAATGCTGGAATTGAGAGCCTCTTCAAAGCAAGAACTACAAAATGAATTAAATTCCTTGATCGATACGCTTGAACAAATTAACCTTTCCTATGATTTTTCTATTCTGAAGGGAGATGAAATACAATCTGCTTTGTATCTGAGGAGTGCTGGTTTAGGTCTTTTGGGAAATATTGTTGGAGATAAAAAAGCAGTAGCTTGTATTGAGGACACCGCAGTGCCTGTAGAACAATTGGCAGACTATATCGAAGAATTTTCCGCTTTGATGAAGCAATATGACCAAAATCCCGTTTATTACGCCCATGCCGGGGCAGGAGAACTCCACTTAAGACCCATGCTCAATCTGAAAAAGCAAAATGGTGTAGATCAATTTAAAGCCATCACTACCGCCGTGGCCCATTTGGTAAAAAAATTTAAAGGATCGATGAGCGGAGAACACGGCGATGGTATTGTTCGCTCAGAATTCATTTCTTTCATGTTGGGTAACAGTAACTATGAACTGATCAAAGAGGTAAAGCAAATTTTCGATCCTTTTTCCATTTTTAATCCTGGTAAGATAGTTGATTCCTTACCCATGGATCAAAATTTACGTTACCAACCTGAGCGAAAAGAACCCCATATCGACACCTTCATGGATTTCAACGCTGATCAAGGCATATTGCGGGCTGTCGAAAAGTGTAATGGCTCAGGAGATTGCAGAAAAACCACTACAGATGCGACCATATGCCCCAGCTATCGAGCCACTAAAGACGAAAAAGACAGTACCCGTGGTAGGGCCAATGTGCTTAGAGAAGCACTGACCAATTCCGATTCCAAAAACCCTTTTGACAATCCACAGATAAAGGAGGTAATGGATTTGTGTATCAGTTGTAAAGCTTGTGCCTCTGAATGCCCAAGCAGTGTTGATATAGCGTCCTATAAAGCAGAATTTCTCTACCAATATCAAAAAAAATATCGACCTCGTTTGAGGGATAGCGTTTTTGCTTTTAACGGTAAATTAAGCAAAATGCTAAACCCGATCAGAGGATTACAAAACATGGCTTTTCAGACACCATTTTTTGGATACTTAATCAAAAAATCCCTTGGTATCGCCTCTTCACGTTCCGTGCCAAAGCTACACGCTCCATTGGATAAGCAGTTGATCAATAAAAAGCAACAAAAATCCAATCATAAGGTTTATCTCTATTTGGATGAATTCACAAACTATTTGGATGTCCGTACAGGACGTGATTCCTATGAAATCCTAACCCGTCTGGGATATCAGGTTCAAGTCCTTCCTTCGACCGAAAGCGGACGGGCTTATATCTCCAAAGGGTTTTTGGAACAAGCCAAAGCTTGTGCTGATCAAAATGTAGAATTATACAAAGACCATATTAATGCCGAAACCCCTTTGCTAGGAATAGAGCCCTCGGCCCTTTATACCTTTAAAGATGAATACCTGAAGCTGGCTAAAGACAAAACCGCTGCCAAAAAATTGTCTGAAAAGTGTTATATCATAGAAGAATTTTTAGCGGAAGAAATAGACAAAGGTCACATTACCCCCGATGCTTTTGGCGATCAATCTAAAAACCTTAAAATTCACGCCCATTGTTATCAAAAATCCCTGGGCAACCCAGCAGATACTTTTAAAATACTTAACTTACCCAGAAACTATAAGGTAACCCTCTTATCCACTGGATGTTGCGGGATGGCCGGCTCTTTTGGATATGAAGCAGAACATTTTGAGATCAGCCAAAAAATAGGGGAGGAGCGTCTTTTTCCCGCAATAAGGAAAATGAATTCAGAAACACAAGTGGCTGCCAATGGAACGAGTTGTAGACATCAAATATCTGATGGAACAGGTAGAGTGGCAAAGCACCCGGTTTCCTTTTTAAAAGAAGCATTACGTTAAACCCGAATATAAAACCATGATTCATTTACACCTAGTGGATGAAAATTACGTCTTACCCCCGATCAAATCAATTTTTATAATATTTAAAAAAGTGTCCTTATATGCTTTACAATAAACTCCTAAAGATCAAACATTTTTTTAGTAGTAAAGTATTGCAAACCAGTAATATATCCAAATTAATTAAATACGGAGTAGAAGGTAACTTAATTGCTCAAGCTTTTTTAAAAACATTAAAAAAAGAAAACACTCCCGATGAGGACCAACTTTTTAAAAAACTGAATCAATTCAGGTCAGAATTACTTACCGATAACCGAAAGATCAGCTTTGAAGAAATTGGCACCTCTGCAGAATTGACTGTAGCCGAAGTAGCCCGACGTGCCGCCTCTCCTGAGATTTGGACGCGGTTTTTTTATCAGCTCTGTAAACCAAACAGCATTAAAAATATTTTGGAGATCGGAACCAATTTGGGGGTATCGGGCCAGTACTTTATCAAAGCACTAGAGAACAAAAAAAATACAAAATTTGTCACTCTTGAGGGCGTAAAAGGACTATGTGAAATGGCTTCTGACCGATTTAATAGGCTAACTACCCAAAACCGCTTTGAGATAGTTCACGGACTATATGATAAAACATTACCGAGTGTTCTAAAAAGTCGCATACGCTTTGACCTAGTCTTTATTGACGGAAATCACCAATACGAAGCGACCTTAAAGTATTTTGAATTGGTTAAAAACAATTTGACGGATGGAGCATTGGTTATTTTCGACGACATCCACTGGAGCAAGGGAATGAGGAAAGCATGGGAAGAAATAGGTGTTCAGAAAGAGATTGCCTTTTCGATCAACTTTTTCAAATTAGGTATCATCGTATTCGATCCAAAACAAACCAAGCCTACTCACGATCACCATCAATTATTTTTATCTATGTAGCGGATAGGTGTTCATGACTCAAGCCTAATCAAAACTTTCCCATTATATTTGCATTTTAAAAACTCATGTCAGGAAATACATTTGGAAATCTGTTTCAATTGACCACTTTTGGAGAGTCCCACGGGCCTGCAATTGGTGGAGTGATCGACGGTTGTCCCTCTGGAATTAATTTGGATATAGAAGCCATCCAAAGGGATCTCAATCGCAGAAAACCCGGCCAATCGTCCATAGTGACCCAAAGGAAGGAAGCTGATGAAGTTGAATTTTTTTCCGGGATATTTGAAGGCAAAACCACCGGAGTCCCCATTGGGTTTGCTATTTTTAATACTAACCAGAAATCAAGGGATTACGACCACATCAAAAATCAATACCGTCCTTCCCATGCCGATAAGGTCTACGATGATAAATACGGTATAAGGGATTATCGTGGAGGGGGAAGAAGTTCAGCTCGAGAGACCGCCAGTAGAGTAGTGGCAGGTGCCATCGCCAAACAGTTCCTCAGTGACATCAAATTCACAGCCTATGTTTCTTCAGTTGGTGAAATTCAAATGAACAAAACCTATCAAGAAGTGGATTTTGATACCATCGAGCAAAACCCGGTTCGTTGTCCAGATCCTCAGAAGGCATTCGAAATGGAGGAATACATTAAGCAAATCCGCAAAGAGGGTGATACAGTAGGAGGTATAATCAGTTGCGTGATCCAAAACGTTCCAGTAGGATTGGGAGAACCTGTTTTCAACAAACTCCATGCAGAATTGGGAAAGGCAATGCTTTCTATCAATGCCGTGAAGGGTTTCGAATATGGTAGTGGCTTTGCAGGTGCCATAGATAGGGGCAGTAATCACAATGATCTATACAATAATGACGGTACTACCAAAACCAACCAATCCGGTGGAATCCAAGGAGGGATTTCCAATGGAATGGACATTTACTTTAATGTTGCTTTCAAACCTGTAGCCACCATTATGCAGTCACAGCAAACCATCAACAACAAAGGGGAAACCGTAGAAATGCAGGGCAAAGGGAGACATGACCCCTGTGTGGTACCCAGGGCTGTTCCTATTGTAGAAGCAATGGCCGCTTTGGTTTTGGCAGATTTAACTTTATTGAATAGAGCTGTCAAAAAATAAAAAAAACATAATTTGCCTGCTAGCAGACGGTTATTTTAAGCTAAAGATCAATACTTGGATATCAAATTGATCATCATTAGGCTAACCAAATTTTAAACGTATGAAAAAAATACCTTTACACTGGAGTATTCTACTGGGTATGACCCTTGGAGTTTTGGTGGGAGTGATTTTTACCACATTTGAGTCAGGTCCCCAACTGATTTCCCATTGGGTAAAACCCTTCGGAACCATTTTTATCAATGCCCTCAAACTCATCGCCATGCCTCTGATACTGGGTTCTTTGATCAAGGGGGTTTCCGATCTTAAAGACATTTCCAGGCTCTCCCGAATGGGTGGACGTACCATTGGTATTTACATCATGACAACGGTGGTGGCCGTAATGATAGGGCTGATCATGGTCAACACCATAAAGCCTGGGAAGAGCATCAGCGAAAAAACCCGCCAAGAACTGGTTGAAACCTATAAATCGGAAGCCGAAGAAAAACAAGCCGTTGCTCAGAAACAAAAAGATGCCGGCCCCCTTCAAGCTTTGGTGGATTTGGTTCCCGATAATATTTTTAAGGCCACGACAGAAAATGGCAATATGCTGCAAGTTATCTTTTTTGCTTTGTTTTTCGGGATAGGGTTGATTCTTATTCCCGCCGAAAAATCAAAGCCCGTAAAAGATTTTTTCGATGCCTTCAATGAGGTGATTCTCAAACTAATTGATTTGATCATGTTGGTCGCACCCTATGGAGTATTTGCCCTGTTGGCAGCATTGGTGGTCGAATCCCCCAGTTTGGACTTGTTCAGTGCCTTGGGTATGTACGCACTTACTTTGGTGATCGGTTTGTTTTTAATGGGATTGTTTTACCTTTTACTGGTTCGAATCATTGTGAAATTAAAGCCAAAAAAGTTTGTTGAAGGCATTGCTCCCGCCCAATTATTGGCCTTTTCTACCAGTTCAAGTGCGGCAACACTACCCGTAACTATGGAAAGGGTGGAGGAGTATTTGGGGGTCGATGAAGAAGTGGCTAGTTTTGTACTACCCATTGGGGCAACCATCAATATGGACGGCACTAGCCTTTATCAGGCAGTTGCAGCAGTTTTTATCGCTCAAGCTTTTGGAATGGATTTGAGCGTGGGAACTCAATTTGGTATCATTATCACCGCAACTTTGGCATCTATAGGAGCTGCAGCCGTTCCAGGGGCAGGGATGGTCATGCTGGTTATTGTTCTTGGACAAGCTGGAATCCCCGAAGCAGGATTGGCACTGATCTTTGCCATAGACCGTCCTTTGGACATGTGTAGAACCGTTGTAAATATTACCGGAGATGCCTCTGTCTCTATGATGGTGGCCAAATCTGTAGGTAAACTTAGTAAGTATCCCAAAAAAAATGGTCATAGGCTTAACCAAAAATAAATCTATTTTTGGCGAAGCCATATATGCAATAAATTGGTAAAGCGGAGGGATAAAAACTAAAAGAGCAAACCCGAACGAAAAGGCCTGCCCAATATTTT
>JAYPMF010000088.1:0-7578 GCA_038129785.1 Flavobacteriaceae bacterium | reverse complement strand
GTAGTAAAAGTAAATACTGATCCCAAAAATGGATTCATTCCTGAAATAAACATATGGTGTCCCCATACAATGGTGGATAAAAAGGCAATTGCTAAAATAGAGGCAACCATGGCACGGTAACCAAAGATGGGTTTTCTTGCATTGGTAGCAATTATCTCTGAGGTTATTCCCAAAGCTGGTAACAATACAATATATACCTCGGGATGACCCAAGAACCAGAAAAGGTGTTCGTACAATACTGGTGATCCTCCTTGATAGTGCAAGACCTCACCTTGTATGAATATGTCTGAGAGAAAAAAGGAAGTACCAAAACTCCTGTCCATTATCAACAATAAAGCCGCTGACAAAAGTACCGGGAATGAGACCACACCAATAATTGCTGTGATAAAAAACGCCCATATGGTCAAAGGCAAACGGCTCATCGTCATTCCTTTTGTTCTTAGATTTAATACAGTCACAATGTAATTTAACGACCCTAAAAGTGAAGAAGCAATAAATATGGCCATAGAAACCAACCACAGGGTCATTCCCAAACCAGAGCCAGGTTGAGCTTGAGGTAAGGCACTCAATGGTGGATAAATAGTCCACCCCGCTGCTGCAGGCCCAGCTTCTACAAATAGGGAAATAACCATGATAACACTTGATAGGAAAAACATCCAGTAAGAGATCATGTTGAGTAATCCAGAGGCCATGTCTCGAGCACCGATCTGCAGTGGAATTAAGAGATTACTAAAGGTACCACTCAACCCTGCGGTAAGTACAAAAAATACCATAATAGTACCATGAATGGTGACCAAAGCCAAATATACATTGGGATCCATTACGCCATCGGGAGCCCATTTTCCCAAAAGAGCTGACATGATGCCCATGGGCTGTTCAGGCCAGGCCAATTGTAAACGGAACAACAGGGACATTGCAATACCTATGATTCCCATAAATAATCCAGTAATCAAATATTGTTTTGAGATCATTTTATGATCCTGACTAAAAACATACTTGGTAATAAATGTTTCTTTGTGATGATGTCCGTGATCCTCTTCTTCGTGTACTTGCGCTGCTACTGTTGACATAATCTTAAATTTATTTTAATAGATTATTGAATGACTTCTGCAAAAGTTTGCTGATCCATCATCCATTTTTCAAATTCTTCTTGGGTTTCTACGACAATCTTCATTTGCATATTGTAATGGGAAGCCCCACAAATTTTATTACAAAGTAACAAATAATCGAAGACATATGGCTCTAATGGTTCCTCCCCTTTTGCAATAAGCGCCTGACTATTTTCTCTCCTTATGGCATTAATCTTTTTGACCTTAGCCTTAATGTCCTCATTCTGTCGTATTTCTTCTGTAGTAATTGTAGGAATAAAGGCAAATTCTGTAATCATACCGGGTACACAATTCATTTGAGCTCTAAAGTGAGGCATATAAGCCGAGTGCAATACATCCTGAGAACGCATTTTAAATATAACTTCCCTTCCTGCAGGCAGGTGTAATTCCTGAACCACTATATCATCAAAACCATTGGGGTCAGTTGCATCAATTCCCACAAGATTTTTACCATCGAAATCTTGTAAGAAGCGTACATTGGCATCGCCCAAAACACCATCCTCTCCAGCATAACGGGCTTTCCAATTGAACTGTTGAGCATATAATTCAACCACCAGTGCATCTTCATTTTCCTCAACGGTCATGATGTCTGTCCAAGTGTACAACCCATAAAGAATCAACCCGGCCAAAGCGATCACTGGAATTATCGTCCAGATGGCCTCTAAACGGTCGTTATCAGCATAAAAAAGCGCCTTTTTACCTTTTTCACCTCTGTATTTGTAAGCAAAATAATGTAAAAGGGCTTGAGTAATTGTTTGGGTAAAAAAGATGATAGCAAATGATATCCACAGCAGATTATCGTATTCTACACCATGGTCTGATGAGGCATCGGGTAATAAAACATCTCCCCACTTCCAAAATGAAAATAAAGTTATGGCATAGATGAATATCAAAAAGGCGAACATCAACTGACCATTCCAACGATTGTCATCATCATCTGCTACTTGATTATTATTTTTTTTGGGTTGAGACAATTCAAATATCTTGGTGATTTGCCAAAGAGCAATTGCGATTAAAGCTAAAACCGTAAATGTCAATAAAATAGTCATTTATCTTACCATTAATTATTAATAATGAAAACGTTCACTCTCTCCCATATATGGATCTCCAGCCGCATGAAGCGGGGCTTTCGAAATTTCTTTGAAAACAACAAATATGAAAAGACCAAAGAAAAAGAGAAAACCTCCAATCTCAGCTAAACCAATAAACCATTTGTCTCCCACTGCCGAGGGCATGATCATATTGAACACATCAATATAGTGTCCCAAAAGGATGACAATTCCAGCCATCACGATAAAGTAATTCAGGCGTTTATAATCACTATTCATCAAGATTAACAATGGGAATATGAAATTCATGACTAACATGCCAAAAAACGGAAGATTATAATCCTCAATTCGAGTAATAAAGTAAGTTACTTCCTCAGGAATATTGGAATACCATATAAGCATGAATTGTGAAAACCACAAATAGGTCCAAAAAATACTGATCCCAAACATAAATTTACCCAAGTCATGAATATGGCTATCATTAACTTTCTCAAGATAGCCTTTGGATTTAAGGAAAATTGTGATCAAAGCGATTGTGGTAATTCCAGACACAAACATACTGGCAAAAACGTACCATCCGAAGAGCGTACTGAACCAATGGGGGTCAATGGACATCACCCAATCCCAGGACATCATAGATTCTGTTACAATATAAAATACTAAGAAAGCTGCAGATATCCTAAAATTCTTTTTGTGGTTCGAAACATCACTGGCTTGATCTTGTGCCAATGAAAATTTTCTGGAAAAATAGCGATAAGTTACCCAACCAGCTATATAAAATAATGCCCTTGCCAAGAAAAAAGGTGTATTTAAGAAAGCTGTTTTTCCTTGAATCAACTTATCATGTGCCACCACCTCGGAGTCCATCCAAATGAAAAGATGGTTGAAATGCATTCCGGAAAGGAGAAGGATTACAAAAACAATAAGTGACCCGGGAAGTAAGTATGCAGTTATGCCCTCCATCACTCTAAATAATGCTGGAGACCATCCGGCTTGAGCCGCACGGTTAATAGCATAGAATGCCAAAGTGCCTAGGGCGATCATCATAAAGAAGAATGCCGCGACATACAGGGCCGCCCAAGGTTTATTTTGCAGTTGGTGGAGGAGATGTTTAGCGTGTTCATCAGCACCGTGACCTTCAGTATGTGCCAAATTTGTGTCTTGATGTCCCTGACCATGCGAGTGGTGATTAGATGCTCCGTTAGCATCACCGTGATGGGCATCGGCTACCATAGTAGTAGCCTCCTCTAGAGTGTAGGGAACAGTTAAAAATCCATAGGTCAAACCTAAAAATCCGACAATCATTAGAATAATGGAAAAGTTTCTTAATTTATTTGTAAAAGTATACATACAGTTGATCAATAAATTATTTAACTAGATTGTGTCTTAATTCCATAACATGCTGGGCAATTTGCCACCTTTCTGTTGCATTGACTTGACCTGCGTGAGAACCCATCGCATTTTTACCATACATTAATACATGGTAAATACTCCCGGGGGTAATGTCACGATCCGCATAACTGGGTACACCTAAATACTTTTCCCTTGTCATCAGAATACCCTGTCCATCTCCCTTATTTCCGTGGCAAACAGCACAGTATATACCATATAATTCTTTTCCTTGTTTTAGGTTGTCGTTATTTACTTCAATAGGCGATTTCAAGTCCGCTTTAGCCAATTCGTAACCTTCATTAGAATCCTGATAATCATATGGAATCCAACCTCGATTAATAGTCCCTTCAACAGGAAGTTGTGCTTCGATGCCATTAGCGAAAGCATCCGAATCTGCATAGGCTTCATAACCTACAGGTTCGTACATATTGGGGAAATATTGATAGTTAGGTTTCGTCGCATCAAAACACGATTCCAGACTCAACAGCAATATCATAATCAGTCCAAAAGAAATTGTTCTATTCATGATCCCTTTTTTTTTCGGTTGTTTTAATATCGATAGCACCTGTTTCTTTGAGAAGTAAATTGAGTTCTTTTTCATTATTGTGCAACTCTATTTCGATCAAAAATTTATCGTCGGTAGTGAGTGGGTTTGGGTTTTCAGCCTCTTTGAAAGGCCACAACTTACTCCTTAAGTAGAAGGTAATGACCATCAGATGGGCAGCAAAAAATACGGTCAGCTCAAACATAATGGGGACAAAGGCCGGCATGTTTTCCAAATAGGAGAAACTGGGTTTACCACCAATGTTTTGTGGCCAATCTTCTATCATGATGTAATTCATCATCAGAATGGCTACTGAAAATCCAATACATCCATAAATAAAGGCCATAATCGAAATTCGGGTATCGGCCAACCCTAATGCCTTGTCCAAACCATGGACTGGAAAAGGGGTATAAACTTCTTCGATATGATACTTTTTTTCACGGATTGATTTTACTGCTAACAATAAAACGTCATCATCGTTGTACATAGCGTGTATTACTTGATTACTACTCATTCGCTATCTCTTAATTTTTTATACTTCTCACCAGAGGACTTCAAAATTGTTTTTACTTCTGCTTGCGCAATAACGGGGAAAGTTCTAGAATAGAGTAAAAATAATACAAAGAAAAATCCAATGGTTCCTATAAATATTCCTATATCCACAAATGTGGGGGAAAACATTGTCCATGAGGAAGGTAAGTAATCTCTGTGTAATGATGTTACGATTATTACAAACCGCTCAAACCACATCCCAATATTCACCACAATGGAAATGATAAATGAAAATACGATACTGGTTCTGAGTTTTTTAAACCACATAAATTGAGGCGAGAAAACATTGCAAGTCATCATGGACCAGTAGGCCCACCAGTATGGTCCGGTTGCTCTATTAAGGAAGGCATACTGTTCGTATTCTACACCTGAATACCAAGCAATAAACAATTCCGTAATGTAGGCAACTCCTACAATTGAACCTGTGATCATAATAACGATATTCATCAGTTCAATATGCTGAATGGTTATATAATCTTCTAAATTGGAAACTTTACGCATGATGATCAAAAGGGTTTGTACCATAGCAAATCCAGAAAAAATTGCACCTGCAACAAAATAAGGAGGGAAAATGGTGGTATGCCAACCGGGAATTACAGAAGTAGCAAAGTCAAAGGATACAATGGTATGTACCGAGAGCACTAATGGGGTTGCTAATCCAGCCAAAACCAGTGATACCTCCTCAAAACGTTGCCAATCTTTTGCCCTACCTGACCAACCAAAACTCAAAAGACTGTAAATTTTCTTCTGAAAAGGCTTGATCGCTCTGTCACGAATCATAGCAAAATCAGGGAGGAGTCCTGTCCACCAAAAGACAAGAGAAACTGACAAATAAGTGGATATCGCAAATACATCCCATAAGAGCGGTGAATTAAAATTTACCCATAGTGAGCCAAAAGTGTTTGGAATAGGTAATGTCCAATAAGCTAGCCAAGGCCTTCCCATATGAATAATTGGAAATAAACCCGCCTGTATCACAGAGAAAATTGTCATGGCTTCAGCAGACCGATTTATGGCCATTCTCCATTTTTGTCTAAATAAAAGAAGTACAGCAGAGATCAAGGTTCCTGCATGACCAATACCGACCCACCAAACAAAGTTGGTTATGTCCCAAGCCCAGCCTACCGTTTTGTTTAAGCCCCATGTTCCAATACCTGTTCCTATAGTATATGCGATACAACCAAGCCCCCAAAGAAAGGCAGTAAGAGCAATTCCGAAAACAATCCACCATTGACGGTTAGCTTTCCCCTCAACTGGAGCAGCAACGTCCATAGTGACATCGTGATATGTTTTATCACCAGTAACTAATGGTTTTCGAATTGGTGCTTCGTAATGAGATGCCATAAAATTAACTTTCTATTTTTATGTTTCGTCTGTATTTCTGACTTTAGTTTGATACATTACATTGGGTTTTGTTCCAACACTTTCAAGTAAATGATACATTCTATCGTCTTCTTTTAATCTAGATACTTTACTTGTTTTGTCATTTACATCACCAAAAACCAATGCACCACTGCTACAAGCATTGGAGCAGGCAGTTTGGAACTCTCCGTCTTTGATCGCTCTTCCCTCTAACTTGGCATCTAAAATAGTTTTTTGTGTCATCTGGATACACATAGAACACTTTTCCATCACACCTCTTGAGCGAACTACCACATCGGGATTAAGAACCATTCGACCCAAATCATTGTTCATATGGTAATCAAATTCATCATTTTTATTATAAAGAAACCAATTGAACCTTCTAACTTTATAAGGACAATTATTAGCGCAATATCGAGTCCCAATACAACGGTTGTAGGCCATATGGTTTTGACCTTGTCTTCCGTGAGAAGAGGCTGCCACTGGACAAACAGTTTCGCAGGGAGCATGGTTACAGTGTTGGCACATGACAGGCTGAAAAGCAACCTGCGGGTTTTCTGAGGCATTTTCCATCTCACCAAAAGTCGTTAGCGAGTCTCCAAGTCCTGAAATATTATCTTTAGTCTGATCGTCTTGTCGAAAACTTTCTCCAGAGGAGTAATAGCGATCTATTCTTAACCAGTGCATATCTCTTGACTTTCTAATTTCTTGTTTTCCAACAACAGGAACATTGTTTTCTGCATGACAAGCGATCACACACGCTCCACATCCAGTACATGAATTCAAATCAATTGATAAATTAAAATGGTGTCCCACCGAACGATCGAAAGCCTGCCACATGTCAACTTCAGGTGAAGTAACTTCGTATTCAATGTGGTTTTTAGATACTTTTGGTATGGGGTTCCAATATTCCTTATCTTTAGTATTAAAAATCTCCAAAGTTGTTTCTTTGATAATGTCCCCCCTACCCATGAGAGTATTGTGCAATTGAACGCAAGCAAATTCATGGGAGCCTTCGGCAGGAATTATGCTTACCTGCTGAACCGTATTAAAATCATTATAAAATGGATAAGCATTTACACCCACTTGCATTTCGTCTTGAAGACCTCTTCTCTCACCATAACCAAACGCTAAACCAACAGTGCCGTTAGCTTGACCAGGCTGAATTAAAACAGGTGTAACTAAACTTTTATTGCCAACAGTCACTTTAGCATAACTTCCGTTAAGAGCACCGTTGGCTACATTTACGTTTTTAAGACCAAGCTTTTTAGCATCTTTAGCCGAGACTGAAAGGTAATTGTCCCAAGATACTCTCGAAATTGGATCAGGGAATTCTTGTAGCCAAGGATTGTTGGCCTGCTGGCCATCCCCCATTCCTGTTTTTGGATACAATACTAGTGTCATTGTAGATGTGGATGATTCTGATAATTTTTTAATTTGTCTTGTTAAATCAAATGAAAAATCACCAGATTTGATTACTTCACCAGATGCGAAGAAACCGTCATGCAAAGTCTTATTCCAGGAATTTTCCTTGAGTATGTTTTCCGACCAATTAGATTTTATTTGATCA
>JAYPMF010000087.1:0-7614 GCA_038129785.1 Flavobacteriaceae bacterium | reverse complement strand
TAGGCACTCATTAAAAACTGTAAACTGGCACCTCCTTGAAGAAACATTGCCCTGTAACCTTTGCCCTCCAAACCCAGAAGTTGAATAGAGAGGGAACAGGCTTCTTCCATAATAGCTTTAAACTCATTACTTCGGTGAGAAATTTCTATCAATGATAAACCTATGTTATCAAGCTCTAAAACGGCTTTTGCAGCTCCTTGAATCACCTCTTGAGGAAGAATGGCGGGGCCAGCACTGAAATTGTGTTTTCTCATATCATTTTTAAATGTGCAAATATCAAAAGTTCAATCCAAATATCAATTGAATATGGATTAATTTTTTACCAATTTTTTTAAAAACTCCTGATCTTAAAGAAAATTCTAATCATTTTAGGGATTGAATAAATTTAAGTGTATCCACTCCATCTGCATAATCCCAAAGTTGTGGATATTGAGCCTGACCATACGCAATGGAGCCCTTAATATCTGTTTTGGAAACAATACACTGTATGTTTTCTTTCTGTTCCTTCAAGTGGTTTTTCAATATGTCAAGGGTATCATAAAATTCATAATGGCACGTAGCAATAGGAGAGGAGATCGCTTTGTCTTTTCTGAGCATGAAAAAACCATTTTCCAAAAAATCGAAATCACTCATCAAATAAATAGCTTTATTGTAGTCATAGTTATTAGCATATTTGTTCATCTCAATTATATTGGCATAGGGATACAAACCTCCAAAAATCAAATTTAAGTCAAAACCTTTGGGGAAATAAAGTTTAGATACATTTCGGCATCCCAAACCATAATATTGTAAAATGTCTTTTCCTAATCCCTCTAATTCCTTTTGTGTTTCATTTCCATCCAAAACGGCAATACCATTTTTATTTTTTCGAATGATATGTGGATATTTTGAAAAATAATAATCAAAATATCGTGCAGCATTGTTACTACCTGTAGCTATTACTGCATCAAACCCTTCCAATTGTCCATCGACAAGTGATGTGAGAGACTGAAAAAGTGGGTCAGTACTCACAATAAAAGGAATCAATACATTGTCTTTAGTAGAGCATTTAACCAAGGCCTTGTTTCCGGAAATCCAAATAGTAATAAGATCATGCAAGCCCACCAAAGGAATATTTCCTGCTGTAATAAGGGCGATCGTTTTGAAAGTGTAATTTTCCCTCAGATTATATTGGCTGATCCATTTTTCTATTTTTTTAGAACGAAGAGCTTCTCCCCAAGAATGAAAGGCTTGTAGACAAGATTCCTTTTTGAACCAACTGTTTTGGTGCCCGGCTAGATCAATGGCTTTAAAAAAAGAATCATAAAGAGTATTTTTTTCAGAGATATTTCTAAAAAAACGACCTAGTTTTTTTAGCGCTTTAATTCTGTCTTTGCAATCACTCATTTATTTGTAAAGATTGATCATAGGTCTTATTTTTGTATTCAAATTTAATTAAAGAAATTTGTTATGGCTATTATCATCACCGATGAATGTATCAATTGCGGCGCATGTGAACCCGAATGTCCCAATACAGCAATCTATGAAGGTGCTGATGAATGGCGATACAAGGATGGTACCGATTTGAATGGTGATTTAGTTTTACCTAATGGTAAATCAGTAAATGCCGAAGAGGCCCAAATCCCTGTTTCAGATGAGTTCTATTACATTGTACCTGATAAATGTACCGAATGCAAAGGATTTCACGACGAGCCACAGTGTGCCGCAGTTTGCCCGGTAGATTGTTGTGTACCAGATGAGGACAATGTAGAAACAGAAAAAGTTTTGTTGGGCAAACAACGCTTTATGCATAATAACTAATCTTTGTAATCATGAAAGCCGGAATTGTAGGCTTACCCAACGTTGGTAAATCCACTTTGTTCAATTGTCTTTCCAATGCCAAAGCACAGAGTGCGAATTTTCCTTTTTGCACCATTGAACCCAATATAGGAGTAGTAAATGTTCCGGACAAACGTTTGGATATCTTGGCCGATTTGGTCAAGCCTGAAAAAGTGATACCTGCTACAGTCGAGATTTTAGATATTGCTGGTTTGGTAAAGGGTGCCAGTAAAGGAGAGGGATTGGGCAATCAATTTTTAGCTAATATAAGAGAAACTGATGCGATACTTCACGTTTTAAGGTGTTTTGAGGACGACAATATTGTTCATGTAGATGGGTCGGTCAACCCTTTGAGAGATAAAGAAACCATCGATATCGAGCTTCAACTTAAAGATCTTGAAAGCACTGAAAAAAGAAGAGATAAAATATTACGCTCTGCCAAAACCGGAAATAAAGAGGCTCAAAAAGAACTGCTGATTTTAGATCAAATTATAGCCACACTGGAATCGGCACAAAATGTAAGATCGATTGCTTTTTCTGAGGAGGATCGTCTCAATTATGTAAATATGCTCCAACTAATTACCGATAAGCCCGTAATGTATATCTGTAATGTAAGTGAAGACGCTGCGATCAGTGGTAATGATTTTGTTGATCAGATTAAACAAGTGGTAGCTCAAGAAAATTCCCAAGTATTGATTTTGGCAGTCAGCATTGAGGCAGATATCAATGAGTTGGATTCCTATGATGAGAGACAATTATTTTTAGAGGATATAGGACTGACTGAACCTGGATCGGCAAAACTAATACGATCTGCATACAAGTTACTCTCATTGCAGACATATTTTACTGCAGGAGAAAAAGAGGTGAAGGCATGGACTTTCAAAAAAGGAGCAACTGCCCCAAAGGCAGCAGGTGTTATTCATACAGATTTTGAAAAAGGATTTATCTGTGCTGAAGTAACTACCTTTGAAGATTTCAGGCGCTTCGGAAGTGATCAAAAATTAAAAGAAGCTGGGAAAATTAGAGTAGAAGGGAAGCAGTATATCGTTCAAGACGGCGATGTTATGCACTTTCGTTTTAATGTTTGAAAGAATATATTATTAGAAAACTTTTGATTAATTATGTTTTCTTCGGTTTTCAAATAATTAACTTATAGAAAATCAAATCTTTATTTTTTATATAATTTTTTTACTTCATAAAATTATTTAGTAAATACTATTTTTTTGAATGACCTAGCACAAAAATAATTCATCTAGAAAGATGAAAAACTCAGCTTATTATTGAAACTTCTCAACAATTAAATATTGTAATTTGTTAATTTCTTTGGTTGTAATCAATTCAAAAATTGTGCTTCAAATCATAATTTAGTGCTGACTTTATGGCCAAAGATTCCCAATATACCGAAGAAAATATACGTTCACTCGATTGGAAAGAACATATCCGCATGCGTCCTGGTATGTATATTGGGAAATTAGGAGATGGATCTTCACCGGACGACGGCATATATATTCTTTTAAAAGAGGTCTTAGACAATTGTATTGATGAATTTGTCATGGGCGCAGGAAAAACCATAGATATTACCATCAAAGATAATGTTGTCAGTGTAAGAGACTATGGCCGAGGAATTCCTCTTGGTAAAATCGTGGATGTAGTTTCCAAAATGAATACGGGAGGTAAATATGATTCGAGAGCATTCAAAAAATCTGTTGGATTGAACGGCGTAGGAACCAAAGCAGTAAACGCTTTGTCCTCAATGTTCAGTGTAGCCTCTTATAGAGAAAACCAAACTGTCAATGCTGTTTTTGAATTTGGAAATCTTATCCAGGCAGACCCAGTGTCATATAGTTCTAAAAGAAGAGGGACAAAGGTAGTTTTTGAACCGGATACCCGTATTTTCAAGAACTATATATACCGTTTAGAGTACGTAGAGCGAATGCTTAAAAACTACGTTTACCTTAATCCGGGATTGACCATTGACCTTAATGGTGAAAAATATTACTCTGAAAATGGACTCAAAGATTTATTAGAAGATCAATCAACCGCCTCAGATCTTTTGTATCCCATCATACACCTTGATGGGGAAGATATTGAAGTGGCTATCACCCATAGCCGATCCCAATATAGTGAGGAATACCATTCCTTTGTCAATGGACAAAATACCACTCATGGAGGGACCCACTTGGCCGCTTTTAGAGAGGCTTTGGTAAAGACCATAAGAGAACATTTCGGTAAAAACTTTGAAGCCTCTGATATTCGAAAGTCCATTATATCTGCTATTAGTATCAAAGTGATGGAGCCTGTTTTCGAGTCTCAAACCAAAACCAAGTTAGGTTCAACGGAAATGGGGGGAGACATGCCATCCGTTCGAGCTTATATCAATGATTTTATAGGGACACAACTTGATAACTTTCTTCACAAAAATACGCAAACCGCAGAGGCTGTTCGCCTAAAGATTTTACAGGCAGAAAAGGAACGTAAAGAGCTTTCAGGGATCCGTAAATTAGCAAAAGAGCGAGCAAAAAAGGCTAGCCTTCACAACAAAAAACTTAGGGACTGTAGGGTACATCTTGGAGATTTGAAGAAAGACCGTCGACTGGAGTCAACCATTTTTATTACCGAGGGTGATTCGGCTAGTGGATCCATTACTAAGTCTCGTGATGTCAATACTCAAGCTGTATTCAGTTTGAGAGGTAAACCCCTTAATACATATGGAATGACCAAAAAAATTGTATATGAAAATGAGGAGTTCAATCTCTTGCAAGCTGCCCTCAACATTGAGGATAGCATGGAAGATTTACGTTACAACAACATTGTTATTGCTACAGATGCTGACGTGGACGGCATGCACATTCGCCTATTACTCATAACTTTTTTCCTCCAATTTTTTCCCGAATTGATTAAAGAAGGGCATTTGTATATTTTACAAACCCCCTTGTTCAGAGTTAGAGATAAAAAACAAACTTTTTACTGCTACAGTGAACAAGAAAAAAAAGAGGCTGTCAAAAAACTTAACGGAAAGCCAGAGATCACTCGTTTCAAGGGTTTAGGAGAAATTTCTCCCGATGAATTTAAATTTTTCATTGGAGAAGATATCCGCTTGGATCCAATAATGTTGGACAAGTCTACCACTACAGATGATTTATTGGAATTTTACATGGGAAAAAACACCCAAGATCGTCAAAAATTTATAATAAATAATCTTAAGGTTGAGTTGGATGTGGCCGAGGAAATTACATAATAC
Source organism: Flavobacteriaceae bacterium (assembly GCA_038129785.1). GTDB lineage: Bacteria > Bacteroidota > Bacteroidia > Flavobacteriales > Flavobacteriaceae > UBA8316. Next base: position 2,555 of record JAYPMF010000087.1, on the reverse strand, counting down.
ATGGATGACTTAGAATACGACAAAATACCGGATAGTAATAATGAGGGTGAAACGCTTGTCAAGGTTACTGGTATGTATAAGAGTTGGTTCCTCGACTATGCTTCTTATGTTATCTTAGAGCGTGCAGTTCCTGCTATTTATGACGGACTGAAGCCAGTTCAGCGTCGTATACTTCATTCGATGAAAGATCTTGATGATGGTCGTTATAACAAAGTAGCTAATATCGTTGGTCATACCATGCAATACCATCCCCATGGTGATGCCAGTATCGCAGATGCTATGGTACAAATCGGTCAAAAAGAACTTTTGATAGATGCTCAAGGAAACTGGGGAAACATCCTCACCGGTGATCGTGCCGCAGCCTCTAGATACATCGAAGCACGATTGTCCAAGTTTGCACTGGAAGTAGTTTTCAGTCCCAAGGTTACAGATTGGCAATTTTCATACGATGGAAGAAAAAAAGAACCTGTTCATTTACCCGTTAAATTCCCTCTTTTATTGGCTCAAGGAGCAGAAGGAATAGCAGTTGGCCTTTCCACAAAAATATTGCCCCACAATTTTGTGGAACTACTAAATGCCAGTATACAACATTTAAAAGGAAAAAATTTCAAATTATATCCTGATTTTCAAACTGGAGGTATCATTGATGTTCAAGGATACAATGATGGAAATAGGGGGGGTAAAATCAGGGTGAGGGCCAAGATCAATCAATTGGATAAAAACACACTCGTTATTAGTGAAATACCCTTTGGAACAACCACTTCCGGACTGATTGATAACATCCTTAAGGCCAACGATAAGGGCAAAATTAAAATCAAAAAAATTGAGGATAATACTGCTGCAAGTGTTGAAATTATTATTCACTTGCCTAATGGGATTTCGCCCGACAAGACTATTGATGCACTTTATGCATTTACTGATTGTGAAAGTTCGATCTCTCCTTTGGGTTGTGTAATTATTGACAACAAACCTCATTTTATTGGTGTCAGTGAAATGCTAAACCTTTCAACCGATCATACGGTAAATCTTCTCAAAAAAGAGTTGGAAGTACAGTTGGATGAGTTAGAAAATCAGTGGCACCACGCCTCTTTAGAGCGGATTTTCATTGAAAATAGAATTTATCGGGATTTCGAAGAGGAAAATACTTGGGAAGGAGTTTTGGAAGCCATTCGCAATGGGCTTCAACCCCATGTTTCGATCCTTAAAAGAGCAGTTGTGGAGGAGGATCTTATCAAATTGACTGAAATAAGGATCAAACGTATTTCAAAATTTGACATTGATAAGGCTCAACAAAAAATAGAAATTCTCGAGGGAGATATTGCGGAAGTAAAAAATCATTTGGCTCATTTGATTGATTATGCTATCAATTATTTTAGGCATTTGATCAAAACTTATGGAAAAGGAAGAGAGCGAAAATCTGAAATAAGGATTTTTGATGATGTCGATGCCAAAAAAGTGGTGGTAAGAAACCAGAAGCTGTATCTTAATCGTGAGGAGGGTTTTATCGGAACCTCGCTGAGAAAAGACGAATACCTTTGTGATTGTTCGGACATTGACGATGTTATTGTATTTACTAAAGAGGGTAAAATGCAGGTTACTCGAGTAGACAGCAAGGTTTTCGTTGGTAAAGATATCATCCATGCGGCAATTTTTAAGAAAAACGACACCCGTACCATCTACAATATGATATATAGAGACGGTAAAAAAGGAAGCTCTTTCATCAAAAGGTTTGCCGTTAAGGGGATCACTCGTGATAAAGTTTACGAAATGACACAAGGGAGACTTGATTCTAAAGTTTTGTATTTCTCCGCCAATCCCAATGGTGAGGCTGAAGTGGTGACCATTCTACTGAGAAATACAGGAAATATCAAGAAGCTTAAATGGGAATTAGATTTTGCCGATCTACAGATTAAAGGAAGGGGAGTAAGAGGAAATACTGTAACCAAATACAATATTCTCAGGGTAGAACTCAAAGAGAAAGGGGTGTCTACACTCAAGCCAAGAAAAATTTGGTTTGATCCAACCATTAAAAGACTCAATACAGACGAAAGGGGAGAATTATTGGGTGAGTTTAGAGGAGAAGATAAGATACTTTTAATTAACAAAGATGGAGATGCAAAGGTGGTAATCCCTGAACTTGCACTTCACTTCGATGACAAATTGATTCATATTGAAAGGTGGAAGCCTAACAAACCCATTACTGCAGTGTATTATGATGATGAAAAACAACGTTACTTCATCAAAAGATTCCTTATAGAAAGTGAAACAAAGGAAGATCGATTCATCAAACCGAGTGGAGAATTGATATTCCTCAATACCGATTGGCGTCCTTTGATTACAGTCAACTTCGTCAAACCAAGAGACAAAGATCCGATCCCGCCTTTGGAAATAAATGCAGAGGAATTCATCGCCATCAAAGGTTTTAAAGCCCTTGGAAACCAGCTGTCCCAGATTAAAATCAAAGATATAGAGCTTAAGGAAGCCTTACCCTATGATGTTGACGAAATATCTTTGGAAGAAATTGAAGTCTACGATCAAGTAGAGTTGAGTTCAGA
>JAYPMF010000086.1:0-7678 GCA_038129785.1 Flavobacteriaceae bacterium | reverse complement strand
CTCCTTTACTTTTTAAATCAGCCTCTAATGTAAACTTTATTGCTTTACTGGCTTGTTTAAGATTAAATTTTTTAGAAGCTTGCTCATAGTCCTTAATAAAATATGTGCTAACACCTAATAGAGAAGAGGCTTTTGACTTGTCCTCCAAACCATGAAACAAAAGAAGCCTTCTAAAAAAGTTATAAAAACCCGAAATAGTTAGTACCAATGGATGGTTTTTGGGGTTTTCAGCCATATATTTCACAATTTTTGTGCAATGGTAAAAATCTCGCATTCCAACTGCTTTATAGAGCTCAAAATTATTGAAATCCTTGCTAAAACCCACATGCTGTTCTATGAGTTCTGGCGTAATTTGGGTGTTTTCATCTAGAACTATTTTTAACTTTTCTACCTCTTTTTCGATTTTACTTAAGTCATTTCCCAAAGCTTCCGATAAAATTTGTAGCGGCTTAGCTTCAATTTTAAACTTAGCTACTTTCAAACTATTGGAAATCCATTTTTCAACTTGGTTATCATATAAAACTTTTGTTTCAAGGACTACACCTATTTTTTTCGCTACTTTATACAGTTTTTTTCTTTTGTCAAAAGGTTTGTATTTATAGCAAAAAACAATGATTGTTTTCTTTTGAGGTTGAGAAAGATATTCAGCGATAAGGTCAGTTGATTTGTCCAAGTGCTGTGCCTCTCTGACCACAACCAAATGATAAGTAGCCAAAAGCGGAAATCGTTTGGCTGTTTCAATAACCTCTCGGGGTTCAACTTCTTTACCATAAAACAATGAATAATCAAAAGAGCGAGAGGCTTCGTCTGTCAGCTTTTCAGTTATTTTAGCCTCAAAACGGTCTATAAAATAGGGCTCTGTTCCTGATAATAAATAAAAGGGTTTGAATTCAGACCTTTCTATTGAGGACAATAATTGATTAAATTCCTGCATCCTGAAAAATAATATGCAATTTTGTTAAATGGAAAAACTAAACTTTCCCAAATTCGATTTCTTGTTTAAAAATAAGGAAAATAAAAGCTATATTTTCGACCCTGTAAGAAAAAAATGGTTGATTTTAACTCCTGAAGAATGGGTGCGTCAACATTGTATCCAATTCTTGTTGAAGATCAAAAAAGTTCCTATTGGTTTTATTCAGGTTGAGAAAAAAATAAGTTTTAACAATTTAGTTAAAAGGTACGACTTGATAGTTTTCAAACCCAACCAATCCATTTATCTATTGATTGAATGTAAGTCTCCTTATGTAAAGTTGACCCAAAAAACATTCGATCAAATTGCACGTTACAATTTAGTACTAAATAGTGACTATTTGATGCTGACAAATGGTTTTATTCACTTCTTTTGTAGAATGGATTATAAAAAAGGTCAATATCATTTACTATTTGATTTACCACAATACAATTCCGAACAATGAGATCGATTGCCATTGCCATTTTAAATTGGAACGGAAAAAAATTATTGAAACGTTTTCTTAAAAAGACAGTGGACAATAGTCCCGAAGCAACATTATATCTTATTGACAATGCTTCCACGGATGATTCTGTGGCCTACACAAAAAAAAACCACCCAACTGTTAAAATCATTTTATTAGATGACAATTATGGATATGCGGGTGGATACAACAAAGGACTAGTCTCCGTTGAAGAGGACATCATTTGTTTGCTCAATAATGATGTTTTGGTAAATCCAAAATGGTTATCTCCCTTTTTGGATCATTTTGAAAAATATCCCAAAACAGCTGTAGCTCAACCCCATATCATGGACTTAAACCAGCCAAATAGATTTGAGTATGGAGGAGCAGCAGGTGGATTCATTGACCGTTTGGGCTATCCTTATTGCCGAGGGAGGTTGTTCAATCACATTGAAGACGATCATGGTCAATACGACAAAGATGAGAAAATATTTTGGGCTAGTGGCGCCTGTTTTTTCGTTAGAAAAAAGGTTTTTAAGTCTTTGAAAGGCTTTGACGAGAATTTCTTTGCTCACATGGAAGAAATAGATTTTTGTTGGAGAATATTTAACCTGAATTTGGATGTATACTCCCTTTACAAAACAAAAGTATATCACTTGGGTGGTGGCACATTGAAACCCTCTCCAAAAAAAACTTATTTGAATTTTAGAAACTCTCTCTACTTATTACTCAAAAACTTACCTAAAAACAGAGGATTTATTATAGCTGAGCGTATGATATGGGATGGTATGGCATTCCTGTTTTTTATTTTAAAATTTGAGTTTTCAAATGCTTTTGCAATTATTAAAGCTCACTATTCATTTTATAAAAATCTTAGTAGAATAAAAGAAAAAATCTCTTTAAATCGATTATCTATTAACTACTACACAGAAACATATTTGCCCATTCGTTATTTTTTACTTAAAAAAAAGAATTTATGAAACCCAGGAGGTTTTTTTATGTTTTTATATTACATTTACGAGAGTTTAATTTAAAGTTCAACATAATCAAAATGAAAAAACATCTTGCAATAGCAACCGTTTTTGCTATATTTCTTTCGTCTTGTGTTTCTCAAAAGAAATACGCTGAATTGGAAACACTTCAACAAAACACTAAAAGTTTGTTGGATACTGCCACTGTGAAACTTAACACCTGTAATGAAGAAAAAGAAGCTGCTGAAGCTCGACTAGCCTCATTGCAAGACAGAGTGAATTTTCTTCAGGCTAACAATCAAGACTTGATTAACAACATAGGTAATTTAACTACCCTCTCCCAAAAGGGGGCTGAAAACCTTGAGATGTCCTTAGAAAGCATGAAGGAAAAAGACATCAAAATCCAAACTATGCAGGATGCCATGACCAAAAAGGATTCTGTGACTTTAGCCCTTGTTACGAGTCTTAAAGGAGTTTTGGGTAATATGAGTGATGATGATATTGAAATAAATGTCGAAAAAGGAGTGGTTTATGTCTCTATTTCTGACAAACTATTGTTTAGAAGTGGAAGCTACACAGTAACTGAAAGAGCTAAAGAGGTTTTGGGTAAAGTTGCGAAAGTGGTAAATGACAAACCTGAAATTGAATTTATGGTAGAAGGTCACACTGATAATGTTCCAATTAAAATTGATGGTATTGATGACAACTGGGATTTGAGTGTTAAACGAGCTACCTCTGTGATTCGAATTCTTCAAAATGACTTTAATGTTAGTCCAGAGAGAATGACTGCTGCTGGTCGTAGTTATTACATACCATTAGTTGATAATGATAGTGCTTCTAATAGAGCAAGAAACAGAAGAACACGTATTGTTGTACTTCCAAAATTAGATCAATTTTACGATTTGATTCAGCAAGGCATGAATTAGTATTTCTTTTGTAATATTTAAAAAGCATCCTCAAACTTGGGGATGCCTTTTTTTTACAAAATATTTAAGTCTCCTTTGCCATCCCTTACTAATTGTGGTTCGGTACCACATAAATCGACCACTGTAGAAGGTATATTTCCACCAAAACCATCCTCCAACATAAGGTCTATATTATTTTCCCAATACTCATAAATTGTAGTAGGATCAGTAGTATAATCCAATATTTCGTCTTCATCGTGAAGTGAGCTTGTAATCAAAGGAGCTGTGACAAGATCCATTAGTGCTTCTAATATGGGATGATGAGCCATTCTGATGCCAATCGACCTTCTTCTTTCGAATGGTTTTTGGAGTTTTAAACATGGGAGGATAAAAGTATATGGACCAGGTAAACACCGTTTTAAGAGTTTAAAAGTCGAATTATCTAAAGGCCTGACATAATTAGATAAATCACTAAAATTCCTCATAAAAAAACTAAGAGGAGCTTTATCTAATTTTATTTGTTTGATGTTTGCCAAACGCTGAAGACCATCGATATTATTACTCAGACATCCCAGAGCGTAGACCGTATCAGTGGGATAAATAATCAATCCTCCTTGTTCTAATACGTGTGCTGCTTTTTTTAGTAACTTATAATTGGGCTTGGATTGGTAGAATTTTAAGAGGTCAGCCATTAATTTTTAATTTTTACCTTAGCAAAGCGTAATAAAAGATGTTTTTGGCCCACTCCACTGAAATCAATTAAGGCTTTTTTGTCACTCCCATTTCCTTCAATGGAAACAACTTTACCATAGCCAAAACGATCGTGTTCTACTGTCGTACCCACCTTTAGTTCTCTTATTTGAATCGGATCAGTATTCTTTTGGTAGGTTTCGGAGGAAATAATTTTTCTCAATTTCCCCATTTGATTTTGACTAGGAGAAGTATTTATTTTAGTTGTTTGAAATTTTTCGTTTGGGTCAAAACCTTCAAATATTCCCTTGTCGATCATAGGTTTGAAAACATAATCGTCTTTGGGAATAATATGATCCAAATACTGATCGTCTATTTCTTGAATAAAACGACTAGGTTCCGCATCCACTAGTTTACCCCAGCGATAACGAGAAAGAGTATAAGTCAATACCGCCTTTTGTTCTGCCCGGGTCATGGCGACATAAAACAATCGACGCTCCTCCTCTAACTCACTGCGTGAACTGAGGCTCATGGCAGAGGGAAATAGATCCTCTTCTAAGCCCACGATAAAGACCACTGGAAACTCTAAGCCCTTGGAAAGGTGAATCGTCATCAAATAAACACAGTCTAGATCGCTTTCCTTTTCGTTGTCAAAATCTGTAGCCAAAGCAACATCCTCTAAAAACTCAGACAAGTTTCCTGTTACATCTGCTAGTTCCCTTTGTCCTTCAACAAAATCTCGAATACCATTGAGCAATTCCTCTATGTTCTCGACCTTTGAAACACCCTCTGGTGTTCCATCCTTTTTTAATTCCAATACCAATCCACTTTTTTTAGTCACTATTTCGGCAATTTCAAAAGCATTGGATTTTTGGTTTTCGATTTGTAAACTCAAAATTAAATTAACAAAACCTTCAAGTTTCTTTAAAGTTCCCGCATTGAGAGAGAGATTAAGTTCAGAGGCATTTTGAATGGTTTCAAAAAGAGAAAAGCTATAATTCTTGGCTCCGATGATCAATTTGTCTAAGGTGGCTTGACCTATCCCTCTGGCAGGGTAGTTGATGACCCTTTTAAGGCTTTCTTCGTCTTTGGGGTTAATGATCAAACGCAAATAGGCCAAAAGATCTTTGATCTCTTTTCTTTGGTAAAATGAAAGCCCCCCATAGATACGGTAGGGAATGTCGCGTTTTCTCAGTGCATCCTCTATGGCTCGCGACTGGGCATTAGTGCGATACAATATGGCAAATTCTTTGTTTTGACGTTGCTCTTGCATTTTGAACTCAAAAATTTGGGAGGCTACTTCTCTGCCCTCATCTGCATCGGTGATACACCTTTGTACCTTAATCTTACTACCTTCTAGATTGCTGGTCCAGACCACTTTTTCAATCTTATTTTTGTTGTGACTGATGATGGAATTGGCCGCATTGACAATATTTTTGGTGGAGCGATAATTTTGTTCCAAGCGGTACAACTTTACATCCTGGTAATCTTTTTGAAAATTCAATATGTTGTTGATATTGGCTCCACGAAAGCCATAAATACTTTGCGCATCGTCTCCCACAACACAGATATTCTGAAATTTATCTGAAAGAGCTCTCACAATCAAATACTGTGAGTGATTGGTATCCTGATATTCGTCAACAAGAATGTATCGAAAACGATCTTGATATTTTGCCAATACTTGTGGGTGCATATTTAATAACTCATTGGTTTTGAGTAAAAGATCATCAAAATCCATGGCACCCGCTTTAAAACAACGTTCTACGTATTCTTTGTAAATCTCTCCTAACTTAGGTCGTCTCGACATGGAATCGGCCTCTTGGAGATCAGGGTCATTATGATAAGCTTTTACAGTTATCAGACTGTTTTTAAAGGATGAAATGCGGTTTCGGATCTGTTTGAACTTGTAAATGTCTTTATCAAGTCCCATCTCTTTTATAATTGATGCGATTAAACGGTTACTGTCTTGGGTATCATAAATGGTAAAATCCTTTGGAAAACCCAATTTGTCGGCTTCTTGTCGGAGAATTCTGGCAAAAACAGAGTGGAAGGTACCCATCCACAAGTTTTTTGCCTCCCCCTCTCCTACCAATTCCGCAATTCTAGCTTTCATTTCACGCGATGCTTTGTTAGTAAAGGTCAAAGCCAGAATAGAAAAAGCATCCACCCCCTGTTGCATTAAGTGGGCAATACGATAGGTTAAAACCCTTGTTTTTCCAGACCCTGCTCCAGCAATCACCATAAGAGGGCCATCCTTATGTAACACGGGCTCAAGCTGTGTTTCGTTGAGTTCTGTGAGGTAATCTGTTGGTGTTTCGTTCACAACCCAAAATTAACCCAATAATTAAACCCCAGGAAAGCCTCAGACCTATACTTATCCACAGCTTTTAATGAATTTTATAACCGATTCTGGAATGGAAATGTTTTGCATATGCGTGACTGTCAAAATCATAAAGTATTGTTGATATGTTAATTTTATCTTCTAAGCATTTTTTGTTTTAACACTTACTTAAGTGGAAAAATATCTTGTAATTACTAGTTTTACAGTCCCAATAATTGCAAATGAAACTTATGGTCAATGATGCAAAAAAAAATCGTACTTTTTATTCTGCAATCGGATCAAATGTTCTGCAACTCCGTCGGTAAAAGTTTCTTTGGTGCCTTCCCCGGAAAGCACCAATGCTTTCATACGATACAATTTTATCCCAAATTAATAGAAGTTTTGAACAATTCAAATTGAATCCCTTCCAAATCAATTATTTTGGTCATTGATATGGACACACTCCAAACTCCCATAGAATATCTCAAAGGGATTGGGCCCAACCGGGCCAATCTCCTAAAACAAGAATTGAATATTTTTACTTTTCAAGACTTGTTACATTTCTTCCCAAATCGCTACATCGATCGTTCAACTTTCTACAAAATAAAAGACCTTCCCAAAAACACTTCCGAAGTTCAAATCAAGGGGAAGATCATTGACCTTAAAATGATCCCTCAAAAAAGAGGAAAACGCCTTGTAGCTACCTTTACCGATGGGGAAAACAACATGGAGTTGGTCTGGTTTCGCGGTCATCAATGGATCAAAGAGAGTTTAAAATTAAAAGTAGTCTATGTGATTTTCGGCCGACTCAACTGGTATGGTAATCGACCTAATATGCCGCATCCTGAAATGGAAACTCTTGAAAATTTTGAAAAAGGCTTTTCCAAAAGTCTTCAAGCGATTTACCCCAGTACTGAAAAACTGCTCTCTAAAGGAATTTCACAAAGGGTCATCATCAAGATGATGGGGGAATTATTACGCTCCTTCAAAAACCCTTTTGTGGAGACTCTTCCAGATAATTTACGATCCAAATATCGACTGATCGATAAAAATACAGCCCTTAAAAACATACATTTTCCTGAGAATCAAGACATACTCACTGCCGCTCAAAATCGACTTAAGTATGAGGAGTTGTTTTTCATCCAATTGCAATTGTTGTTGAAAAACCTTCAACGCAAACAAAAAATAAAAGGCTTTGTTTTTGAAAAAGTTGGGCATCACTTCAATAATTTTTTCAAAAACCATCTTCCTTTTGAATTGACCGAGGCCCAAAAAAGAGTCGTCCGAGAAATACGAAAGGATATCGGTAACGGACAGCAAATGAACCGACTACTACAAGGGGATGTAGGTTCAGGAAAAACCATAGTCTCCCTTTTGCTG
>JAYPMF010000085.1:3467-7736 GCA_038129785.1 Flavobacteriaceae bacterium | reverse complement strand
TGACAATTTTACCCCGGAAGAAATGGGATACGATTACAGTGATGGGCTCACCAGTAACAACACTGGAGGAGGAAAAAAGACGATCAATAAAAACGGTCAAGATTACCCCTTTAAAATGGGTGAAGCTTGGCCAAAACCCTATGACGACCCCAAACTGATTTTTTCACTCACCCAAAGATCGAATGATTTCATAGAGGAGCAAACCAATAAAAACAAACCCTTTTTCATTCAAATCTCCCATTATGCTGTCCATTTAGCGATCACTTACAGTCAAAAAAAATTCAAAAAGTATAGTATGCTAGATAAAGGAAAAAAACATTTTGTTCCTGAATTTGCCGCTATGACTGAGGACATGGACGAGGGAATTGGAATGATTCTCGATAAGGTTGAATCACTTGGAATAGCAGAGAACACTTATATTATTTTTTTATCAGATAATGGAGGAAGAACTTCAATCCCAATAGGGCCTGAGCAGCAAGTAGCGAGAAACTTTCCTCTAAGAGGAGGGAAGGGTTCAATGTATGAGGGAGGACTTAGGGTTCCATTTATATTTTCAGGGCCTGGAGTATCCCAAAATACGCATACAGATGTTCCTGTAACCGGTCTGGACATACTGCCTACTTTAGCCAGATTAGCAGGTTATCAAGATCCATTGCCCCTCATTCTTGATGGAGGTAATCTGCAATCAATTATCCATAATGGTGGATTTGGAAAAGTCGAGCGTAACAGCCCATTTCTGATCTTCCACCAAGCGGCAAACAGAAAACCTATCTCTGCTATTAGATGGGGAAATTATAAACTTGTTAAAGACTGGCGCTTTAACAAATTTGAACTTTTTGACCTTTCCAAAGACATTGAAGAAAAAAATGATCTCTCTGTAGAAATGCCAGAATTGGTCGAGAAATTAAATGATGCTTTGATCCGTTTTTTGGATGAAGCCAATGCTGAAACTATACAAACAGAAACTTAAAAACAACTTTTACATATGAACCATTCGAGAAGAAAATTTATAAAGCAATCCGGATTAGCTCTGCCAATGCTTATTTCGCCAAATTTTATTTCTTGTTCATCTCCTTCGTCCTCAAATGTGGTGAGGATTGACGACATCAATTTATTTTTAATCAACGTAAATAAAGAGCGTAATTTCAGCTTTGGTGTATGGAAGAACAGACAGCATATCATGATCAATATTAAAGGGGGGAATCAGATCGGTTGGGGTGAGACAAAAGTTTCAAGTAATCAGCCCAATTTTGATTTGACTGAATGGTCTGAGGAGTTTAAAAAACTAAAAGGGATGATGCTGGGTGAAGCCATTGAAGAGGTTAGAAACCAATTTCTAATGGGTAATTGGAAGCCCATAGTCACAGAGGGCTTATTGATGACCCTCTACGATCTAATGGGTAAGATTGAAAATAAACCAACCGTTAAAATTTGGGGTTTGAAGGGAGAAGCTCCAGTGCCAGCAATTTTCTGTATTCTGGAAAAGGATGAGGATATGGTGGTCAAACAAGCTAAGATTGCTGTGGATCAAAACATGCACAGATATGTCAAAATTAAAATGTTTGGAAACTTTGAGTTAGACAGAAGAAACGTAAGTGCTTTAAGAAAATTTTTGGGTCCAGATTCCTTTATTCTGGGCGATCCCAACCGTGGATACAAGAATATTAAAGACCTAGATGAATTGTCTGAAATAATGATTGCCCTTAACAAGGTCGGAATGGACGGTGTTGAAGATCCCTCTGATCTCAGCAAAGAGGATTTAATCTATTTGCAAACCCATGTAGGCAATTTATCCATCGTTCCAGATAAGATTATGCGACCTGCCTATAAAAGCATCAGCTATTTTGATGACCGTATGGGGAATTATTTCAATCTCCATCCCAATTGTATGGGAACTTTTACCGAGGTTAATGAAATTTCAAAGGTGATAAGGGCTTCCAATAAAGGAATAATGATTGGAGACTCCAGTCTGATTGGTGCAGCTTGTACATTTTGGCAACAAATAGCCGTTGGTAACCAAGCCTCATGGGTAGAAGCCATGGAAAAACCACAGGAACAAGATTCTTTCTTAAAATGTATTGAACAAAAAGCAACTTCCCTTAATAAGGAAGGCATGGTAGAGGTGGATTTTAAACCGGGCTTTGGGCTAAAAGTCAACGAAAAAAAATTAATTTCACTTGCTGACGCATATCTAAAAATTTAAAATGAAAAAACTACAACTTTTAATTCTGTTTGTTGGAACATTGGTTTACGGCCAACGACCTGTAGATTTAGTCAATCCACTTATCGACTCTGCCAATTCCCGATGGTTCTTTTTTTCGTCTGCTACCCGTCCATTTGGAATGGTTAATTTAAGCCCCGACATGGGAACCGCAGGTGCCTGGGAATCGGGCTATCGCTATAACCAAAAAACCATTAATTTTTTTAGTCATATTCACGCTTGGCAACTGTCTGGTATCCCTGTTCTCCCCACTACCGGTGAAATTAAAGCCCACAGAGGTCCCAATACCTACGGTTCTGCTTATTCTCATGACAGAGAAACCGTAGAGGCAGGTTATCATTCCGTTGTTTTGGACGATTACAACATTAAAGCTGAATTGACCTCAACAGTGCGAGTAGGCTTTCACCGTTATACTTTTCCCCAATCCGATCAAAGCGCAGTTATACTTGATCTATCCACCCAATTGGGTCCAAGTGGTACAGCAAGTGGTTTTGTAAAAAAAGTATCCAATAAAAAGCTACAAGGTTATGCTATTATGGAAAAAACAGTCAGGAGACCCAAAGATACCAAAGTCTTTTTCAGCCTTCATTTTGATCGACCTTTTGAAGATTTATATGCCTTTCAGGATCAAAAGTTATTAGGGAAAGTTAAAGAATTTGAAGGCAAGAATGGAGGTGTATATCCCCTTTTTAAGACCAAAGAAGGAGATCAAATCATGATGAAAGTTGGTATTTCATATGTAAGTATGGAACAAGCCGAACTCAATCTCCAAACGGAATTAAATCATTGGGATTTTGACGCTGTGGTTCGAGATTCTAAAAACCAATGGAATGATTATCTCAGTAGAATAGAAATAAAGGGAAACACCAAGGACCAACAAACCCGATTTTACACCGATCTATGGCATGCATTACAAGGTCGAAGGATCATCAGTGATGTCAATGGAAAATACAGTGATATGACTGGAGATAAACAACGCATTGGTCAAATTCCCCTTGATCAAAACGGTAAGCCCAAATTCAACCACTATAATTCCGACTCTTTTTGGGGTGCACAATGGACCCTTAATACTCTTTGGCATTTAGTATATCCTCGGATTAGTGAGGAATTTATCAATTCCATGTTGATGATGTACGATGATGGAGGTTTGATCCCCAGAGGACCCTCAGGAGGAAATTATACCTATGTTATGACCGGAGCTTCAACTACCCCATTTATTGTGAGTGCTTACATGAAAGGTATTAGAGGCTTTGATATCCAAAAAGCATACGAAGGAATGCTTAAGAACGCATTACCTGGTGGGATCATGAGCAAAGTAGGTTATGAACATAATACCAATAAAGGGGGTGGAATAGAATATTATATCGATAGGGGGTACGTACCTTTCCCACTCTATGATAAACAATATGGTTATCACCAATGTGGTCCGGGAGTAACCATGGAATATGCCTATCAAGACTGGACATTGTCCCAAATGGCAAAAGCTCTAAACAAAATGAATGACTTTAAAATGCTCCAAAAAAGAGCTACCAACTTCCGAAATATTTATGATTCATCTTCAGGGTGGATGCGGGCGAGGACATTAGATGGTAATTGGATCGAACCATTTGATCCTTTGGTATACGAAAATGATTATAAAGATCCTTTAGGATCGGGTTTTGTGGAAGCCACTGCTGCTGCTGCAACCTGGTTTGTCCCTCATGACTTGGGCGGACTGGCTGATCTTATGGGGGGAAAAGAAATTGCTGCGAGGCGATTAAATCAATCTTTTTTGATCGCAAAACAGCACAGGTTTGTTACCCATAACCACCGGGGGGACAGATATGTAGCCAGTTATCGCAGAAGAGCATTTATCAATTATGGAAATCAGCCCTCGATGCAAACTGGATATATTTTTAATTATTTTGGTCAACCTTGGCTCACCCAAAAATGGGTAAGGGAGGTGATACAAAATGTTTACAGTGATAACGACCCTCAACATGGATACAGCGGCGATGAGGATCAAGGCTTGATGGGGGCACTTTCAGTGTTGATGAAAATAGGGCTTT
>JAYPMF010000085.1:0-3367 GCA_038129785.1 Flavobacteriaceae bacterium | reverse complement strand
GATGAGGATCAAGGCTTGATGGGGGCACTTTCAGTGTTGATGAAAATAGGGCTTTTTGAGATGAAGGGTGGGGCAGACATAGACCCTTCTTATGACCTGTCCAGTCCCGTATTCGATAAGATAATTATCCATTTGGATAAAGATTATTACTCTGGAGACCACTTTACCATTAAGGTAAATGAAAACAGTACCAAAAATAAGTATATTCAAAGTGTAAAACTCAATGGAAGCACCCTCAATCAATCTTGGTTTCATCACAAGGATTTGGTCAAAGGTGGTACCTTGGAATATGTTTTAGGGGAGGAGCCCAATTATGATTGGGGAACTGATGAAGAATTACTTCCTAGCAGTATGTCTGACTAATAAAATAAATTACGTGAAAAAAAAGGTTGGATTTGGGATCATAGGAACAGGGAACATTGCAAAATTTCATGCTGACTGTATTGAAAAAATTCCCGATGCGCTTCTTTTTGGGGTACTAAGCAAATCCCAATCCAGAGCTGATCAAGTGGCAAAGAATTACAAATGTCCTGTTTTTTGGGATATGGAAAAATTACTCTCTCATCCTGAGATTGATGTCATTTGTGTATGTAATGAAAGTGGTTTACACGGAGCTACTATAACCAAAATTGCTAAGGCAGGAAAACATGTCCTTTGTGAAAAACCGATAGAGACGACTGTTAAAAAAATCGAACAAATAGAATTGGTGGTAAAATCCTCCGGAATACAATTGGGTTGTGTATTTCAAAATCGTGAAAATCCGGAGTATAAAAAACTCAAGACTTTTGTTGAAGCCGGAAGTTTAGGTAAAATTTTGTTATGCCAAACCAGCATAAACTGGTATCGTTCCCCGACTTATTATGAAGGATCATGGCGAGGAACGAAGGCCCTGGATGGAGGAGCTGCCCTTATTAATCAAGGGATTCACACCATTGATTTGATGCTCAATCTGATGGGTGAGGTAAGTGAGATTAGTGGATTTATCGACACATTGAATCACCAGATTGAAGGAGAGGATGTAGCAGTAGCTGCCTTAAAATTCAAGAGTGGTGCTTTGGGTACGCTTTCTGGCGGTACGGCACTATTTCCTGGTGAGCCAGAATCAATCTCCATATATGGTACTTTGGGCAATATTGTTTTTAGAGGTGGTAAAATTGTTTCCTCTTCTATTGAGAGTATCGATCAAGCTTTAAACCTGTCCAATGATAATACCGGTTCCGGTGCTTCGGATCCTATGGCCATTACGGATCAATTTCATATCGCTGCCATTAAGGACATGATAAATGCGATACGTGATAACCATTCTCCAAATGTGAATATTGACGAAGCTAAAAAGTCCGTGGCACTAATCAATGCCATTTATCAATCTTCGGGAAATAGACTTGAACTGTAAAATAATCAAGGAATGATAAATTACCATTACATATCTGCTTTAATTATTGTAATCATTTGCTCAATGCTTATGGCTTGTCAAACAAAACAAATAGACATGTCAAAACCCAATGTTATTTTGATCATGGCTGATGACATTGGTTTTGAGTGTTTGAGCATAAATGGGAGTACTTCATACAAAACCCCGGTTTTGGATTCTTTGGCCCTAAATGGTGTTAATTTTACCAAAGCAATATCACAACCTTTATGTACTCCTTCCAGAGTTAAGATCATGACGGGAAAGTATAATTTCAGGAACTATGATTATTTTACATACCTCAACCCAAAAGAAAAAACCTTCGGGAACCTTTTTAAAGAAAACGGTTATAAAACTGCTGTCGTGGGTAAATGGCAACTCAATGGTATTAAACATCAATTGGAGGGACACGACGACAACACCAGACCTTACCACTTTGGTTTTGACGAATACAGTTTATGGCAATTAACTAAAGTCAAAGAGTTTGGAGAGCGTTTTGCCAATCCTTTGATCGAGCAAAACGGAAGAATTTTACCAAGGGACGAAAATGCATATGGGCCTGATATTGTATCCGACTATGCTGTTGATTTCATCAAAAGAAATAAAGCTCAGCCATTCTTTATTTATTATCCAATGCTCTTGGTCCACAGTCCATTTGTCCCAACTCCGGATTCTCCCGAATGGCAATCGCTTGATTCACGATCAAAACAAGACAATCGTTTTTTTATCGATATGGTTTCCTACATGGACAAAATCGTAGGTAAAATAGTTAATACCCTCAAGGAGGAAGGAATAGCAAACAACACCCTGATCATTTTTGTAGGAGATAATGGTACTAAAAATACACTAGTTTCTCAAACTAAAAAAGGTCCGGTCAGAGGTGCCAAGGGAAATACCATAACACACGGAAACCACGTTCCCATGCTTGCCTATTGGCCCGACCAAATTAAAACCTCCAAAAGCCATGGTGGGCTAATTAATTTTAGTGATTTCTATGCTACTTTCTGTGAAATGTTAGGTGTTAATCATCAAACCGATGGAGCGAGCATGATGGGAATCTTAAGCGGAAAAAAAACCCTTAATCGAGAAACTATAACAACCTACTATGATCCCATGTGGTCTCCAAATGTTACTCGATTTAGGAATGTATTTTCTCAAAGCACTAGATATAAACTATACAAGGACGGAAAATTTTTCGATATGGAAAATGATATCTTAGAAACCCGTCCTATAGAGGATAAAGATTTGAATGAAGATCAAAAAATCATAAAAGCAAAATTGGCATCTGAGCTGGCAAACTTTCCATCTCTTCCAGAAAGCTCCTTTGTAAGAGGTAAAAATAATTAGGGTGAAAATAGTTGGAATTTTTTTTTCTGTTTTAATACTGGGAATTTTATCCTGTGATCGACTATATATAAAAGCTGTACAAAACCCCAATATTATTTTTATCTCTATTGATGACCTCAATGATTGGGTAGGTTTTTTGGGACATCAACAAGCCATTACCCCTCATATGGATCAATTGGCCGAAAGAGGCTATTCCTTTATAAATGCTCATTGTCCTGCTCCTGTTTGTGGCCCCTCGAGAACGGCAATTCTTACTGGCATGCAACCTGTAACAACCGGTATTTACGATAATAACATTAAATTCAGTAGGGATTTACCCAAA
Organism: Flavobacteriaceae bacterium; assembly: GCA_038129785.1. GTDB lineage: Bacteria > Bacteroidota > Bacteroidia > Flavobacteriales > Flavobacteriaceae > UBA8316. Next base: position 290 of record JAYPMF010000085.1, on the reverse strand, counting down.
GTAATTTCATTACCAGAGCATTTTAGAAAAAATAATTATAAAGTTTTTGGAGTGGGTAAATTATTCCATGGAGGAAGCTCAAATGTTCCAAAATCAGCCTTTGATGAATATGGGGGAAAAAAAGGATCAGCAGCACCATTTACATCTTCTGATTTGCAGATCAGTAAACAAAACCCTTTTCACAAAGTAAATAAATCAGGTAAAACTTTTAAACTTCCACTTAATGGTATACCCGCAGATCGCTATTGGAATAAAGCCCATACCTTTGATTGGGGTGCGGTTGATTTGCC
>JAYPMF010000084.1:0-8020 GCA_038129785.1 Flavobacteriaceae bacterium | reverse complement strand
AAAAGTATGAGTTCTACAGCGGGACCTCAATGGCGGCTCCAAATGCCTCCGGTGTGGCTGCAGTAATAAGGTCTTTTTTTCCAAAACTGAAAGCTCATCAGATAAAAAAAATACTAATGAATTCTGGTATGCCTATATATCCAGAGGTTGAGAATCCAGAATCAGGAGAATTGGTTAGCCCTAAAATCCTATCTAAATCAGGAAAAATAGTTAATTTGTATAACGCCTTGATATATGCCTCAAACAAAAGCTATAAAAAATGAAAACACACACATTTCTTTTAATGTTACTCGCCTTCTGTTCCTTAACTTATTCTCAAAACTATTGGCAGCAATCGGTTAATTACAAAATGGAGGTAGATATTGATGTTGAAACCTTTAAATATTCCGGAAGACAAGAGTTGTTATATACCAATAATTCCCCGGACAGTCTTAAAAAGGTTTTTTACCACCTCTATTTCAACGCTTTTCAGCCAGGCAGCGAAATGGCTGTAAGGGTCAAAACAGGAAAAGACAAAAATACTCGCTTTGATATTGACATTGACTCGCTTAGGCCGGATGAAATTGGCTATTTAAAAATTTTTAATTTAAAGCAAGACGGAGTTGTTTTGAAAAATGAGCTTTCGGAAACTATTTTAGAGGTTTTGTTGTCTGATCCGCTTGGTCCTGGGGAAAGCACGCGGTTGACTTTAGATTTTGAGGGACAAGTTCCAAAATTAGTGCGTAGGGCCGGCAGAAGTTCTGCGGAGGGTGTCGCGCTTTCTATGGCACAGTGGTATCCTAAAATAGCAGAATATGACTACGAAGGTTGGAATGCCGAACCGTATTTGGGTAGGGAGTTTCACGGAGTTTGGGGAGATTTTGATGTAACCCTAACTATAGATAAAAAATATATTGTTGCTGCCAGCGGTTACCTCCAAAACCCCGATAATGTAGGACATGGATATAGCGATAGCAAAGGCAAGGCGAAAAAAGGAAAATTAAAATGGCATTTCGTTGCGCCAAAGGTACATGATTTTACTTGGTCCGCAGACCCAGACTACGTTCATGATACCTTTAAAGGTCCAAATGATGTGATGTTACATTTCTTTTATAAAGACAATGCCAAGTATAATGAGAATTGGAAAAATCTTCAGCCCAAGACTGCGGAGTTGATGCGCTTTTACAATCAGACTATTGGCGAGTATCCTTATAAACAATATACTGTAGCTCAGGGGGGTGACGGAGGAATGGAATACGCAATGCTCACCCTAATTACAGGGAACAGGAATTTTGATAGCTTGGTAGGAGTAACGGCACACGAATTAGCCCACTCTTGGTTTCAACATGTTTTGGCGACCAACGAAATGAAATACGAGTGGATGGATGAAGGCTTTACAACTTATTTATCCACATTGGCTGAGGATGAAGTTCTCAATAAAAACAATTTCTTTCCCCTCGAAAGATCCTACAATAATTATCTATACTTAGCACTATCCGGGAAGGAAGAGCCTCAGCAAACCAATGCAAACAGATATGAATATAATTTGGCATATGAATTATCGGCCTATAGCAAGGGTGCGGTCTTTTTAGGACAATTAGGGTATGTCATTGGCGCAGATAAATTGGCCAAAACCTTAAAAGAGTACTATCGACTGCATAAGTTTCAACACCCATTGCCCAATGACTTTAGAAGAATAGCAGAGCGGGTGTCGGGCATTCAGCTAAAATGGTACTTAACGGATTGGACGCAAACCACTAAGACTATCGACTACGGTATTAAGTCGGTAGAGGGAGATGAAACAAAAACCATTATAAAAATTGAAAGAATTGGCTCTATGCCTATGCCGTTAGAAATCTTGGTCAATTTTAAGGATAAGCCTTCCGAAGTTCATTACATTGCTATTCCTCTAATGAGAGGAGAAAAGCAAAACCCTTACAAAACAAAATGGTCTGTTCATAAGGACTGGCCCTGGGCCCATCCAGAATATGAGTTGATTATTGATCACCCAAAAAGTAAAATTAAAGATATCTTTATTGACCCTTCCTATTATATGGCCGACACAGACCGTGATAATAACGCATATTTCAATCAACCGTGATAATAGATAATGATATAAAAAAACTCAAAAGCAAAATCCAAATTGACCGTGTTTTCAAAGATGGAAAATCTATTAAATCGGGAGACCTGATTATACATTTTATTAGAGAGAGAGATGGGTTTAAAAGCATTTATATTGGGGTGGGAGTATACAAAAGATTTGTGCAATTGGCTTATCGTCGCAACCGAATCAAAAGACAAATAAGAGCAATCATCCAGCAACATAAAAAAGAGGTACTTCGTTCCTTACCTCCTGGGTTATATATGATTTTATATAAAGGTAAAGTTTATGTTGCCTCTGAGAAGCTGAAAAAAGATTTTGAGGGCATGTTAAAGAACTTTACTATCTGTGGTTGTAATACATAGCAAAATGAGGAATCCCGTCTTCCATATAAGTTCTTCCCTTCTCAACGAACCCACACTTTTTGTAAAATTTTTTTAGATAAACTTGTGCTGAAATTTTGATTACATTCTTTCCAAAACTTTCTTTACAAAACCCAATACTTTTCTGAACTAAGTTATACCCTATTCCTTTTCCCCTATATTTTTTATAAGTTACAATTCTTCCAATCCTTGCGTAGTTTTTTTCGATTACTCCCGGGGCAAAAATACGAGAATAGGCAATAAGTTTGTTGTTTTTATATCCCATTAAATGGGTGGCCTCCAAATCTTTTCCATCCAAATCTAAATAAGTGCAGGACTGCTCTACCACAAAAACAGTGGCCCTCAAGCTTAAAAGATCGTAAAGCTCACTGAGTTTTAGTTCGTCATATTCTTTAAATGACCACTCCATAGTTTATGTGCAAGGTATCTTTTCAATTCTTTTTTTGTGTCTTCCTCCATCAAATGGGGTGGAAATAAACTTGTCAACTATTTCCAGAGCCTGCTTAAATTTAACAAACCTGGCCGGTATACTGAGAATGTTAGCATCGTTGTGTTGCCTTGATAGTTTCGATATTTCTGCAGACCAACATAGCGCTGCTCTTATATTATGGTGCTTATTTGCGGTCATTGCTGCTCCGTTCCCACTTCCACAAATTATTATTCCAATGTCAGACTTTTTCTTTTCTACATCTAGTGCTACAGGATGTATAAAATCCGGGTAGTCAACACTATCTTCGTTGTTAGTTCCATGGTTTTGTAATTGATGTCCTTTTTGCTCTAAGTATGAAATAATTGCTGTTTTTAAATCAACCCCTGCATGGTCGTTACCTATTGATATGTTCATTTTCCTTTTTTTATAAAATTAAAACAAACCTTTTTGTGTTCGTTATTCTACTAATTATTTGTTGATAAGATTTACTTCTTTTTATTATCACATACTGATAAAAATTATATTAAAAAAAATTTTTATAATTCCTATTTTAATTGTTATAAATGTTCCACTACTTATAAAGAAATTTTTCTGTTTTCTTAACATTAAATGTAAGCTTAAATCATATAAATAATGAACATTTATGTCCTTTTAACAACTGTTTATATCTATTTTATTTGGTTCGTTTACAGATTTTTAAAATGTAATTTAGCATTGATAAAACGTTTACAATTTAGTTTTATTTAATTTTTGATAGATTTAAATTATATTTTATTTCCGCTATTCACATTCAATAATAAACATCATTAGTATTTAAATTTTCTTTTAAAAAAGTAATTTTAATTTAATAAGGTTTTGATAAGTTAATTCTTTGGCTTGAAAAGAAAACCTAAATTTGTCACAGATAAATATTAGATGTCTAAAAAGAAAAAAACGGATAGGAATATTAGAGCAAAAGTTCTTTCGGTTTTTAAAGAAAATCCTAGCAATTCATTCAATTACAAACAGGTTGCCGCAAAGCTTAATATAAATGATACCCAAAGAAGAAACTCAGTAATAAAGGCTCTGGGTCAACTTAATGCACAAAAAAAAATAAATCAAACTGATAAAGGAAAGTTTGTTTTTAGGGCAGATAAAAAAGATTACATTGACGGGATTATAGAGATGACTTCTTCTGGTAATGCTTATCTGCTAATGTCGGATAAAGAAGATATTTTTATAGCCAAAAGAAATATCAATAAGGCACTAGATGGAGACCATGTTTTGGTATATCAAAGCAAAAGAAGAAAAAATGGTAAAAACGAGGGGGAGGTTGTAGAAATAAAAAAGCGAGCTACCCAAGATTTTATAGGTATCCTTGAAAGGAAGAAAGATTTTGGTTTTGTAAATACCCGAAACTCTAGAACATTTACCGATTTTTTTATTGAGGCTGAAGAATTAAAAGATTTTAAAAACGGGGACAAGGTTATTGTACATTTCAAAGATTGGCCCAAAAGAGCATCTTCCCCATTTGGAAAAATAATAAAATCCTTGGGAAAACCAGGAGAACTCAACACAGAGATGCATGCCATAATGTTTGAATATGGTTTCCCTGATGTTTTTCCTCCCCAGGTAGAGAGAAAAGCACAGCGATTAAATGTAGGAATTGATGATAAAGAAGTTTCAAAAAGAAAAGATTTTAGAAACAAAACCACCTTTACCATTGATCCAATCACTGCAAAAGACTTTGATGACGCAATTTCATTTACACCATTAAGTGATGGAAAAACAGAAATAGGAATTCATATTGCAGACGTCTCCCACTATGTCCAACCGGATAGTATACTGGATGAGGAAGCTTATCAAAGAGCGACTTCTGTTTATTTGGTAGATCGAGTGGTTCCTATGTTGCCAGAAATCTTATCCAATGGAGTCTGTTCCCTAAGGCCCCATGAAGAAAAATATACTTTCTCTGCTGTTTTTACCGTCAATGAAAAAATGGAAATTCAAAAGGAATGGTTTGGTAAAACCGTAATACTCTCGGATCATAGATTTTCGTATGAGGAAGTTCAATACATCTTAGAAAGTGGTGATATAAAGGTAAGCAAGGAAGTTTCACTAAATAAAAAAGAATATAAAGTATCAAAAGAAATATTTACTGCCTTGAGTAAGTTGGATAAATTTGCTAAAATATTGAGAGAGAAAAGAATGACCAATGGAGCACTTTCTTTTGATCGTGTGGAAGTAAAATTTAATTTGGATAAGAGAGATAATCCGAAGAGCATATACTTTAAAAGCTCTAAAGATGCACATAAATTGGTGGAGGAACTTATGCTTCTAGCGAACAAAAGGGTTGCTGAATTTATAGGAAAACATAAACTAAAAAAAACCTTTGTTTATAGGGTACATGACTTGCCTGATGAAGACAAACTTATCAACTTAAAAACCATAGCAAATAATTTAGGATATAAATTTAACCTTGATACTAATAAATTAAATGAATCTCTTAATAACTTACTTAAAGAAATAAACGGAAAAAAAGAACAAGAGCTAATAGATACACTAACGATTAGAAGCATGAGTAAGGCTATCTATACTATTGACAACATTGGACACTATGGATTGGCATTTGATTATTACACTCATTTTACATCACCCATCAGAAGGTATCCGGATGTTTTGGTTCACAGATTGTTAGAATCATATTTAAATGGACAAGAAAAAATAAACCCGAAAGCTATAGAAAAGGCTTGTATTCATTCTTCAAACAAAGAACAGTTGGCCACAAAAGCCGAGAGAGATTCCGTAAAATATATGCAGGTAAAATTTATGGAAGATAAAATAAATCATCTTTACGAAGGCGTTATATCTGGAGTAACAGATCGAGGAATTTATGTTGAGATCATAGAAAACAAATGCGAAGGTTTAGTAAAAATTTCAGAAATTGAGGGAGATTTTTTTACTTATGACGAGTCATTACACTGCCTCAAGGGGCAAAGAACTAAGAAAAAATACCAACTTGGTGATTCAGTTAGTGTAATAGTTAAAAAAGCAGATCTTATGAAAAGACAATTGGACTTCATTTTGGATGAATCAAATGAATAATTATTTAATTTTGATTAAACTTAATACAAAGAGTATGTTTCGTATTTTTCTATGCTTTTTTTTACTAGCTATTTTCCGAGTTATAGCTCAAGAAGAAGCCATACTGGAAGATAAAAGTTATGAGAGACAACTCGACATAAGAGAATTTATAAATATCAAGGTTTATTCAGGCATAGAAGTTAAACTTATCCCTGGAAAAGAAAATAAACTTTTGATTAGCGGAGAAGACCGAAAGGATGTAATTGCCAAAATCAAAGGTCAAACTCTCAAAATTCGTCATTCATTAGAACACATTCTTAATCCAACGTTTACTTATGTAGAATTATATCATACTGAACTTTTGGATGAAATTACATTGTTTCAAGGAGCAACCTTAAAAGTAGACAGCACTTATCGTCAGACAAGTGTCTCGCTTAAAGTGCAGGAAGGTTCTTCTATGAATTTTAAATTTGAAGGAGAAAAACTTACCTCAATGGTAAGTACAGGGGGTAAACTATTTATTACAGGTAAAGCCACTAACCACCGATCCTCGGTAAATAGTGGAGGATCCTGTGAAGCAGAAGTTTTCGAAACAGAACAGACTAAGGTCAGTGTTACCGCAGGGGGATTGTCTTATGTAAACGCCACCAAACTGCTAGAGGCAAAAGTTACTGCAGGAGGGATCATTCGAATTTATGGTAATCCCAAGAAACTAGTGACTAAAAAAGCCATCGGAGGGCAGATTTTTGAAATGAAATAAAAATAACAATTAAAAACGGGAAGGAAGAGGCATCGAGCGGATTCGAACCGCTGTACAAGCTTTTGCAGAGCTCTGCCTAGCCACTCGGCCACGATGCCATGCCGTAAAAATAGTAAAATTTTAAGCGTTTTAAGTCTTTGCCTCAACCTTTTAGGCGAACACACACTTCTCCAACATCCCCACCTATAGGAGGGTTTTGTTTGGCTACAGAAACCTCTATGCTTTCTACTTCAGAAAACTGTTTTAATACCCTGTCTATTATTCGCTGTGCTACATGTTCCAATAGCTTTGAAGAAACAGACATTTCCTCTTTTACAATTTTATTGAGACTCACATAGTCTACCGCATCAACAATATCATCAGTTTTGGCAGGATTAATCATATCTGTTTCAACTTCCAAATTGACGATATAGTCGCTGCCTATTTTTTTTTCCTCTTCCATGCAACCGTGGAAGGCATAGATCTTTATTTCATTTAATAATATTTTTCCCATCCAAGAGCTTTCAACAAATATATAATATCAGTATAATTATATTTAAAAATTATCCTTTTAATATCTTTGACAAAATTTAAGATGTCAGAAAAGGCGCTCAATTTCATTGAACACATTATAGAAGAAGACCTTAAAACGGGGCTTTCTAAAAACGAACTTCGGTTTAGGTTTCCCCCTGAACCCAATGGATACCTTCATATCGGTCATGTCAAAGCCATATGCCTTAACTTTAATCTAGGTAAACGATACCAAGCTCCTGTAAATCTCAGGTTTGATGATACAAACCCTGCAAAAGAGGAAATTCAGTATGTACAAGCTATAAAAAATGACATTAAATGGTTGGGATTTCAATGGGATAAAGAATGTTACGCATCCGATTATTTCTCGCAACTTTATAAATGGGCAAAAATATTGATTGCCAGACGGCTAGCATATGTTGACTCTCAAACTTCTCAGCTAATTTCTAATCAAAAAGGTACCCCAACTCAGTCTGGAACAAACAGTCCCTTCCGAGACCGCTCTGTAGAAGAGAACCTAACACTTTTCGAAGAGATGAAAAAGGGTAAATATCGAGAAGGTACACATGTGTTAATAGCAAAAATAGACATGTCCTCTCCCAATATGCTCTTGAGGGATCCCATCATGTACAGAATTCTTTATAAATCACACCATCGAACAGGAGATGATTGGTGTATTTATCCTATGTATGATTGGACCCACGGAGAATCGGATTATATAGAACAAATAACCCACTCGTTATGCTCATTAGAGTTCAAACCCCACCGAGAGCTTTACGACTGGTTTTTGGATT